>JAWVWU010000321.1:0-3619 GCA_033723595.1 Marinobacter sp.
ACATTGGCGATATCGCTTTGCCACATCCAGCAGAAAGTCTACCACCCGCTCTTCGGCTGTACTCTGACTGAGCCAGCGGTTCCTGCGTTCTGCATTGTTAAGCTCTCTGCTTATCTCTTTCAGTATGCCCTGCATGATATTTGGTCTTGCGATAACCGTACTGTTCAAAACCCGAACGCCTGGGCGGCAAATATGCGTACTTTCCAGCGCAATGGCTGAGCAACTATGGACACCAGACGCGATCCCGTCGAAGCCAAACATCTGCCCCGGCAGGTAAAACGCGAGAATGGTTTCAACACCGCGTTCGTCCACGTGAAATGTCTTGACTGTCCCGCTCTTTACGATGAACACGGAGGTGAACGGTGAATTCTGCAGGAATATTGTTCCTTTGGGCACGATCGTGGCCTCGTGCCTGACAGGCCAACCTGACCCGGGCAAAAAATCAGAGTCCGGATCGTTCAATTGGCAGCACGATTTAATGGGGCAAAAGGCACAGGTACGCGCGTGCCGTGGCCTTGTGAAATCTGTGAAAACATCCATGTCGCCTCCTTCTCTGGGTTTGTTACCAATACATCCCAAGAGCGGCGTGACCTCCAATGCAGACAACTCACAAGAGGTATGCAAACAACTCAGCCCGCACTATGTTCTCTGTGGCCTGATGTGAATCTCCTATTGGGTAATAAATATCATCAATCCGGCTGACTCTAATTTGATTCAGATCAGAATTCTGAACGGTTTCTGGAATCCAATGAGTAGATAGCTCAGCAACCGTTGAGACACTCCGGAGCAAGATCCGATGATTAGTCATCTCTTTAAAGATCGCAACGCGGCAGGTCAAGCGCTGGTCAGAGAATTGAAAGAACGTCATTTACCCAATGATGCGCTGGTTCTTGGCTTGCCCCGAGGCGGCATACCCGTCGCGTGGGAGATCGCGCGAGCTTTTGATCTTGAACTGGACGCGTTAAACCTCCGAAAACTGGGTGTTCCGACGCATCCTGAAGTGGCAATGGGCGCCATCGCCGAGGACGGGACTCGATATCTTGATAGCGAACTGGTATTCCGGTTGGGAATAACGCCCGAACAGATTGAAAAGGTTGAAGAAATGGAGCGGAGGGTTCTTGCTAGCCGCATTGATCGTTTTCGAAACGTTCGGCCCGCGGCCCGAATTGGCGGCCGAACCGTCATTGTGGTTGATGATGGGATTGCCACGGGCGCGACAATGGAATTGGCGGCCAGAGTACTCAGGCGGCGCGGCGCCGAAAAAATCATTGTTGCGGTACCCGTCGGCCCGGAGGGTACAGCGGCGCGTTTTTCTAACATTGCCGATGACTGCATATGCCTGCTTGAGCCCAAAGTGTTCAATTCGGTCGGTCTCTGGTACCAGGACTTTCATCAGGTTCCCGAGGATCGGGTGATCGAATTATTGCAGGACGCACTGGATCATCATCGATCGCGCTCTTCATAACACGCCGTGCAGGCGTTGGTGCGCCTGCTCCCGGCTCGTACCTTACAGCCCGAATGGGTAGGTATCCGGCAGCCTCGCCAACGATTTGACGGCCAGCGGTGTGACTGCCCTGCTCTCGTCAAACCAGATGTATTCATCGAACTGCGCCGGCAGACTGGCATGATAATAGTGACTTTGTCTCTCGGTGGCCGGCCGATAGATCACACCAATGGCGCGCTGAAGCCTGCGGTGGTGCAGAAGATGGCGTAATTCATCGTCACCGCGTCTCAGCGGCACCAACGCCCGCTGAAGCCCACTGTCATGGAACGTTTTCTCATAACTTCCGGGTAGCGATGGATTGACAATCATAACCTCACCTCGCTCGCCCCAGTCGTTTGCAGCCATGACCGTACCCTGATGGGTTCCGAAGCCGATACTGAACAAGCCGTCGCCATAACGCGCGCGGGCCAGATGGCCTATGTTGTACTCCCCTCGGTGCGACATATCCGTGGCCTGGCTATCACCGACATGGGAGTTGTGCGCCCAGACAATGCCCCGGCTGTTTTCACCGTAGTGCGCTAGCAAGTTCTCGAGAGTAGAGAACATATGAGTATCCCTGAGATTCCAGGCATTCGCGTTGCTGAAAAACATGGTTCGGTAATACTCCTCGGCGCTAGCAACCAGGTTCGCATTCTGCAGGGCATCAAAGAGGCGCTCTCCATCGTCCCTGGCGAACGCACGCTGATTCTCGTGCAGGCTTGCGAGAACCGCCAGTACGTCGTTCTCACAGCCCTGAAAGCCGGGCTTGAGGGCTGTGCGTGCATAGGTCGCAGGGTCATCGCGGTAGGGCATCAGGCACTGATAACGAGCCAGAGTCTGCTTGCTCAGCGCCGGGTCTCGCGTTCTCAGATAGGAAAGCACTTCTTCCATCGATAGATAGAGGCTGTAGAGGTCGAGACCGTGAAAGCCAACCCGGGGGTATGACCCGGGCTGTGCCAGATTCCAGTGCCTGAGCCAGTCAACAAAAACACGGACCTCGTCGTTTCGCCACATCCATTCCGGAAAGCGAGCGAAACTTCGCCACTCTGAAGCCTTGTGCTTTTTATCCCGGACATAATGATCGACTTTCGCGGCATCAGGCCAGTCGCCCTCGATGGCAACAAAATCGAAATGGAGCCGCTCAATCAGTCGACGGGTGATCAGCGCACGGGCCGCATAGAACTCCGAGGTACCATGGGAGGCCTCTCCAATCATGACGACACGGGCGTTTCCGATGCGCCTTAACAAGCCGTCGACCGGTAGGTCCTGCAAAGCATTAAACGGAATCGACACCTGTGCCAGGCGATTCTTCAGGGAAACAACATTTGAACTTTCATGCATCGCGATGCCCCCGGTTGAGATCAAAGCCGCAATTGAACCCCACGTCCAGAATGATGGATCGAATTCATGGAATTTTGATGTGGCTCAAAAACACACCGATGGCGTCATTTAATGTTCAAGTGTCACCCCGCCCGGGTGATGAACAGACCGCAGAAACCGGAGGATAAGATCATGGCTTTTTTTAAAAGCAGCAACACCGCTCTCTCCCGGATACAGCAAGACCTGAATCACCTGATGAACATAAAACCCTGGGACGAGGCAGACGAGGGGCCATTTGCCCTGGGCTCTGACTGGGCCCCTGCTGTCGATGTAAAAATGGAGAAGGGTCACTATCTGGTGCGGGCCGACATTCCGGGGGTAAATCCCGACGATATCGATATTCGGCTGGAAAACGAGCTGCTGACCATACAGGGCACTCGCAAGGAAGAAAAGAAAAGTGAGGAAAATGGATTCCAACGCGTGGAGCGCTTCAGTGGGTCATTTTTCAGGCGGATGTCGCTGCCCGGCAGCATGGATGCGGACAACGTAAAGGCCAAAATCCATAACGGGGTGCTGGAAGTCACCGTACCCAGACAGGAACCCAAGGCGGCCAAACGAATCCAGATATCGAGCTGATCAGGCTCACGACCGTTCTTTGGATGTGCGGTAACTGGCCGGTACATGAGATTGATAGAAACGAACGATGATTTCGCCGTCAGAAAAGGAAAAAGCCATGAAAAGGAGCACGTTCTACACTCGATTAGCCGGCGTTGTGGTCACCGCGACGGTATTAGCGGGCCTGACTGTGCCACTGGT
>JAWVWU010000322.1:0-3614 GCA_033723595.1 Marinobacter sp.
ATGCCGTGGTCCTCGGTTTTCAGTGTCCAGTCCGCGTTCTCCGCCGGCAGTTCCGCCCGCGCAGTCAGTGACAGGGCCAGACCCAGTGTCGCCACACTGCCGATGAGCCATTGGCGCCAGTTGCCTGCGGTCATAATTGAACTCCCTGTCGATTCTCTGATTGATTCGGCGTGCGCGGCTTCGTACCGCTATCGTGGGCGGAGATTAACACGATGCCCGGAGCGGGTTAGCGGTGGGAGTGGCAGAATGTGAACCAGTGTGCGCTCTGGTCGGTGCTGCCCGGGCCATGAGCGTTGCTACTCGCAGATACGCGCCCATCAGCTGTTAAAGCGGGCGTGCGGCAGAGTGCGGAAACGGGTGTTGCAGGAGGGTCCCCGGTACCGGATGGCCCGGACCGGGGCACACGCTGTCAGTGCACGGTCAGTGCACGTTGTTGTGCTCTGGCAGGGTGACATTCAGTTCGAGAACGGAGCAGTTCTCGTTGCGGTCCAGCTCGACCTGGACCATATCGTCGTCGATCTGCACGTATTTACGAATAACGGCCAGCAGCTCCTGCTGCAGTTGCGGCAGGTAGTCCGGCTGCTCCCGTTGACCGCGTTCATGGGCAACGATGATCTGCAGTCGTTCCTTGGCGACACTGGCGGACGTGTTTTTTTTACTTTTGAAGTAATCGAAGAAACTCATCCGTTGTCACCCCTTGAACATCCGTGAGAAGAAGCCTTTTTTCTGGGCGGTCATAAAGCGGTGTTCACGCTCTTCGCCCAGCAGTCTCGCGACGGCGTCCTCATAGGCCTGGCCCGCGTCGCTGGCGTCTTCCAGAATGACCGGCAGGCCCTGGTTGGAGGCGTTCAGCACAACCTGGGACTCGGGGATGACGCCCAGCAGGGGAATCGCGAGAATCTCCTCCACGTCACTGACGGACAGCATCTCGCCTTTCTCGACCCGGGCCGGATTGTAACGGGTCAGCAGCAGGTGTTCCCTGACCGGATCGAGACCCTGTTCGGCGCGTCGGGATTTGCTCTGCAGGATGCCCAGTATCCGGTCAGAGTCCCGGACTGAGGAAACCTCCGGGTTGGTCACCACGATGGCTTCGTCGGCGTAGTAGAGTGCCATCAAAGCGCCATGTTCGATGCCCGCCGGCGAGTCGCAGACGATGTAGTCGAAGGTTTCCGACAGCTCATTGATCACCTTTTCCACACCTTCCCGGGTAAGGGCTTCTTTCTCACGGGTCTGGGAGGCGGGCAGGATATAGAGCGTTTCGACCCGCTTGTCGCGAATCAGGGCCTGATTCAATGAGGCTTCGCCCTGGATGACGTTGACGAAGTCATACACCACACGACGCTCGCAATTCATGATCAGGTCGAGATTTCGCAGGCCCACGTCGAAATCGATCACTACCGTCTTGTGGCCTCGACGGGCCAGGCCGGTACTGATGGAGGCGCTGGTGGTGGTTTTGCCGACACCACCCTTTCCCGAGGTAATGACAATGATTTTAGCCAAGGTTGCAGTCCTGTTTGCTGAGTTTGAATGAGTCAGGCGTCGTTCAGTGGTTTCCCAGTGGTGTGACCACCAGAAGTTCATCCCTGAGCTGGATCTGGACCGGGATTTTCCAGCCGTTGTCCTGCAGATCTTCCGAGATTTTATAGTGTCCGGCGATAGACACAAGCTCCGCCTCCAGGGACTGGCAGAATACCCGTGCCGATTCCAGTCCGTGAACGCCGGCGAGGGCGCGGCCCCGCAGCGGACCGTAGACGTGGATGTTACCCGCGGCCAGCACCTCCGCGCCAGCCTGGACCGGCGCCAGGATGACCAGGTCTCCCTCCGGCGCGTAAACCTGCTGTCCGGATCGTACCGGCTGAGTGACGATTTTTGCCGCGACCGGGCCGCTGGTGGCCGTGGGCCCGGTAGCCTGTAGCCCGTCTGAAGCCTCTGCGGCAGCGGGTGACGCGTCCGCGACCGGTTCCGCCGGGGCCTCACGCTGGGTACTGGCGGGGAGCAGTGCGAGAGACGCGTTCCGCGCCAGTCGTCGCTGATCTTCGTCGCCACCGCGAACGCCTACGACATGGATGTTATGGCGCCGGCAGATGCCAATGATCTGGAAAAAATCCAGTTCGCTGGAGGGGCCCTCGTATTTCTCCAGGCTGATGATCAACGGGATGTCACGAAAAAAACCGGGTGCCTGGCGGATCTTGTCGCGCAGCGTGGATTCAAATGCGTCGGTATCAAAAAAATGCAGTTCCAACGCAGTCATGGCCAGGGTGGCGCCCTTGAGCTGGAAGCTCTGTCGGGCGTCGGTGGCGGCGGTCTCATTCATGATGGGTTCTCTTCCTTAGCGGTATCGGCCTGATCCGCAGGCCTCAATCGTAACGGCGGACTGTCAAAGTGGACGCCGGACCAGCCCGAGCCCATAAACTGACGAATGTTGGCGTGGCTGGTTCCCGCGGGTTCGTCGAGCACATGGCGGTAGTGTTCGCCAAAGCAGGTCAGGGTATCCGCTTCCGAGAGATTGCAGAACTGGGCCAGCGCAAACAGTTTGCAGGAGCCCTCATTTTCCCCTGCGCTATTGCGCAGCGGTCCGTTGCGGAATGCCGTCGGCGTATAGTTGAAAAAACGGTCCACCAGTTCCAGCGTGTCCCCGAAATTTGCATGCCCGCCGCGCAGGGAGGCCAGGTGTATTGCCATGGCGCGGTTGACGGTCATCACGAGTGATTGCCCGTGTGAGGCTTCTTTTCGCCCGTCTGGTAGCGTGCTTTCCAGTCTTCGTAAGGCATGCCGTAGATGAGCGCCCTGGCATCGCCGTCGCTGATGGTGACGCCCCGCTCTTCCGCCTCGGCGCGGTACCACTTTGACAGGCAATTGCGACAGAAGCCGGCCAGGTTCATCAGGTCGAGGTTCTGTACCTCGGTGTGGTCCTGCAGATGTTTGACCAGGCGCCGAAAGGCGGCTGCTTCTATTTCGGTCTGGGTTGAGTCCGGAGTCGGCTGTGTCATGGGGTCGTATCCGTTGTTGAGCGATCCTGACATTCTCGGCATGTTACCGTAAGATACAAGGCTGTATAAATGTACAGACACCCGTCATAGCGGCCGGAACCCAGATGACCCAGCGCAAAATCATTCATATCGATTGCGACTGTTTTTACGCGGCGGTGGAAATGCGCGATGACCCGTCCCTGCGACACGTCCCGCTGGCGGTAGGAGGTGCAGGCGGTCGCGGTGTGGTGACCACCTGCAACTACCGCGCCCGCGAGTTCGGGGTTCGGTCGGCGATGCCCGGGGCCGAGGCGCGTCGTCGGTGTCCCGATCTGGTCACCGTACCGCCTGACATGGCGCGCTACCAGGCGGTCTCACGGCAGGTCATGGCCATTTACCGCGAATTGACCGAGCAGGTCGAGCCGCTCTCACTAGATGAGGCGTTCCTGGATGTCAGCGAGGTCACAGACCATCGGGGTAGCGCAACCCTGATGGCCGAGTTCATGCGCCAGAGGGTCCGCGATGAGGTGGGGATCACGGTGTCCGCCGGCGTCGCGCCCAACAAGTTCCTGGCGAAGATCGCCAGCGACTGGAACAAACCGGACGGGCTGTTTGTGATACGACCGGAGGATGTGGCTGACTTTG
>JAWVWU010000323.1:0-3607 GCA_033723595.1 Marinobacter sp.
CCTGTGCCGTGGAGCGCGACCGCCGGGCGTGCGGTGACGATGTCTGGGAGGTTGTTATCAATGAGCCCATGTATCCTGATCCGGTTGGTTAATCGGTTGACGTCGGGGTGGCATCGACCCGGGTATGGGCATCAGCCAGTGCCTGTTCCGCCCGAATGACCCGATCACGGTTTTTGGCTACGGCCCGTTCAAGTTTGTCGACGTTGTCAGTGCCGGCGGCCCGGGCTTCCTTGAGCATTCCGGCCATGGTGTTCAACTTGTTGCGGGCCTGTGCCAGCTGTTTTTCAAGGTCAGCGAGGTCGATGGGCGGCCCGGCCGGCTCCCCGGGTGGTCCGCCCGTATTGGCTGGGGACGCTGCACCGGCCGGCTCGTTGTGGTCCGGCTGACTGGCCGTTGCCTGCTGCTTGCGGGCCACTGCGTCCCGGACTGCCGCCGCGCGCGCTGCCTTCGCGTCATCCGCTTCACCGGGCTCCGAGGCTGACCGCGCCGCCGCTTTGGCCCGCTCTTTCCGCCGCGCCTCCTTTTCTGCCTGCTCGCGTTCCAGTCGCGCCTGCCTCGCCTCGAAACGCTGCCGTGCCTGATCGGCTTTGAGCTGCTCGGCGCGCTGGTTGCGAACCTCACCTTTCGCGTACCGGTAATACTGCACCAGCGGAATGCTGCTGGGACAGACATAGGCGCAAGCGCCGCACTCAATGCAGTCAAACAGATTCAGGTGTTCGGCCTTGTCGAACTCCCCGGACTTCGATGTCCAGAACAGCTGCTGTGGCAACAGCTCCATCGGGCAGGCTTCGGCGCAGGCGCCGCAACGAATGCAGGGCTGCTCGACGGACGGTTCCGCCAGTTCTCCCTCGCCGGCCGCGATGATGCAGTTGGTGGACTTGACCACGGGCACACCGGCGTCGGGCAGGGTAAACCCCATCATCGGACCGCCATGGACCAGGCGACGGACGCCCTCGTCATGAACCCCGGCAAGGGACAGCAAGTAGTCAACCGGTGTCCCGAGAAGCACCTCGAAGTTACCGGCGTAATCCACCGCGTTGCCGGTCACGGTCGTGATCCGGGAAATCAGCGGTTCACCCTGATGAATGGCACGCGCGACAGCGGCGGCCGTCCCGACATTCTGGCAGATCACGCCGATATCGGCAGGAATACCGCCATGGGGGACTTCCCGGCCGGTTAGGATCTGGATCAGCTGCTTTTCGCCGCCGGACGGGTAGCGGGTTGGAATCACCACGACCTCCGCGGTGCTTCCCCGGGTCGCCTCGCGAAGGGCAGCAATGGCCTCAGGCTTGTTGTCCTCGATGCCGATCAGGCAACGTTCCGGTCGCACCAGCCACATCATGATCTCGATACCGGCGACGATGTCCGGAGCGCGCTCCCGCATCAGTCTGTCGTCAGCCGTGATGTACGGTTCGCACTCCGCCGCATTGAGGATCAACGTGGTGATGGTGTCCTGCTTCGGTGGCTGCAGCTTGACACTGGTAGGAAATCCGGCACCACCGAGACCGACGATACCGGCCTGCCGGATGGCGGCAAGTATCTCGGCGCGTTCGCGTTGTGGGTAGTCGCTGATGGGGTGTCGCGCTCCCCAGCGATCCTCGCCATCTGGAACCAGCGTTACGCACCAGTCGGACAGGCCCGACGGATGCGGCACCGGCTGCTGCGATATGGCCTCGATCGTACCGGACGTCGGTGCGTGAACCGGCACACCCATGGGCCCTTGCGCGTCCGCCAGGCAATCGCCTTTCAGAACATGCTGGCCAACATCGACACGGGTCTGTGCCGGAGCGCCAATGTGTTGCTGCAATGGCAGGATGAGTGCCGGTGGCAGGCCCGCCTCGCGTATCGCCCGTGCGCTTGACTGGTGCTTGTTCTCGTCCGGGTGGATGCCGCCCGGGAATTGCCAGAGTGCAGTCATCAGGCGGTCGCCTCCTGACGATCCGTAGCGATCAGACGGGAAGCTGGCGGTTGCCAGGTCCAGGTTCGGATGTCGGGCGCCACAGTGATCATGTCGATGCAATCGACCGGGCAGGGTTCAACGCACAGGTCGCATCCGGTGCATTCCTGTTCGATCACCGTATGCATGTGCTTGGCCGCACCGAGGATGGCGTCGACCGGGCAGGCCTGAATGCACTTGGTACACCCGATGCATTCTTCCTCACGGATGACTGCAACCCGCTGCGCCTGCTCAACGCCGTGCTCAGCATCAAGCGGTTGTGGCTCCACATCCAGCAGGTCGGCCAGAGCCTTGATGGTGGCTTCACCACCCGGTGGACAGCGGTTGATGGCGTCGCCTGCGGCGATCGACTCGGCATAGGGGCGACAGCCGGGAAAGCCACACTGTCCGCACTGGGTTTGCGGCAGCAAGGAGTCAATCTGGTCAACGATCGGGTTGCCCTCGACCCGGAAACGCTCGGCGGCAAAGCCGAGAACGGCGCCGAACACGACCGCCAGAGCCAGAAGAACGCCGATGGCACCGAGAATATTCAGCCACATGGATCAAACGCTCCGTTACACGCTGACAAGGCCGGTAAAGCCCATGAACGCCAGGGCCATCAGCCCGGCTGTCACCATGCCAATGGCGGCGCCCCGAAAGGCGACCGGCACATCGGCGACGGCAATCCGCTCGCGCATGGCGGCGAACAGTACCAGCACCAGCGAAAACCCGCCGGCGGCGCCGAGGCCATACAGCACCGACTCCACGAAGTTATTGTTCTTGTTCAGGTTGAGGAGGGCTACCCCGAGCACGGCACAGTTGGTGGTGATCAGTGGCAGGAAAATACCCAGCACCCGATACAGCAACGGGCTGGTTTTGCGTACCACCATTTCAGTGAACTGGACCACGACGGCAATCACCAGAATAAAGGTGATGGTTTTCAGGAAGGCCAGATCCAGCGGCGCCAGCAGGTAGGTGTAGGCCAGATAGCTGCAGATCGAGGACAGGGTCAGAACAAAGGTGGTTGCCAGGGACATGCCCATGGCCGTTTCCAGTTTGCCGGAAACACCCATGAACGGGCACAGCCCCAGAAACTGCACCAGCACGAAATTGTTCACCAGTATGGTACTGACCAGGATCAGCAGATATTCAGACACAACGCTGCCTCCTCAGGCTGCCGGACCGGCGGGCTACATCACCCGCATGCCGGGGGTTGCGCCGGAGTCGGGTGACAGGATGAAGATGTCCTTGCCGCCGGGGCCTGCGGCCAGCACCATACCTTCGGACAGGCCAAACTTCATTTTCCGCGGCTTCAGGTTGCCCACCATCACTGTCATGCGACCTTTGAGCTGGTCCGGCGTGTAGGCGGAGCGAATGCCGGCAAACACGTTACGTTCGCCGGCGCCGATGTTCAGCGTCAGGCGCAGCAGCTTATCCGCGCCCTCGACGTATTCTGCGTTCACAATTTCGGCAACCCGCAGGTCGACTTTGGCGAATTCCTCAAAGCTGATTTCGTCAGCGATCGGTTCGATGTCTGCGGCGGGGGCGCTGGCCGTCGCCGCGGGCATCTCTTCTTTGGAAGCCTCAAGCATTTTGTCAATCTGGCTCATCTCGACCCGGCTCATCAGCGGCTTGAACGGGTTGATCGGATGATGTTCCAGGCTCTGGGCC
>JAWVWU010000324.1:0-3605 GCA_033723595.1 Marinobacter sp.
GAGCGCTGCCGCTGATATCGGCTACCCGGTGATGCTCAAGAGCACGGCGGGCGGGGGCGGCATCGGTATGCAGATCTGCCCGGATGAAGACAGCCTGATGAAGGCGTGGGACAGCGTACGCCGACTCAGCGCCAACAATTTTTCCAATGACGGTGTATTCCTTGAGAAATACATCGAACGCGCCCGGCATATCGAAGTTCAGGTCTTCGGCGACGGTCGAGGTCAGGCGATTGCACTGGGCGAACGGGATTGCTCGGCCCAGCGCCGGCATCAGAAAGTGCTGGAGGAAACCCCCGCGCCAAACCTGCCCGATACGGTACGGACCACCCTGCACGAGACTGCCCGCCGGCTCGTGGCGACGGTTGACTACCGCAATGCCGGAACCGTCGAATTCATCGTCGACCAGGCCAGCAATGACTTTTACTTCCTCGAGGTCAATACCCGGCTTCAGGTGGAACACGGCGTGACCGAAATGGTCTATGGCGTCGACCTGGTGGACTGGATGGTCCGTCTAGCCGCCGGCGATCTGTCCGATCTTGATTCGCTTACCGGGGAGATCCGGCCAACGGGCCATGCCATCCAGGCACGGCTTTACGCCGAAGATCCGAACAAGGACTTTCAGCCCTGCGCTGGCCTGCTAACCACCGTCGAGCTGCCCGACTCCGACCAGGTCACCTGCCGTGTCGATCACTGGATCGAAGCCGGTGTGGCCGTGTCTGCGCTCTATGACCCGATGCTGGCCAAGCTGATCGTGCATACCGCTGACCGGGCCAGCGCCCTGACCGCGCTTGATCAAGCCCTCAATGACACCCTCATCGAGGGCATCGAGACCAACCGCGATTACCTGCTGACCATACTGGCGGATCCCTGCTTCGCCGACGGCCGGATGACCACCCGCTACCTGAACGACTTCAACTATCGGCCGGTCACCCTCGACGTCCTCTCCGGAGGGACGTTGACCACGATCCAGGATTACCCGGGTCGCACCGGCTACTGGCCGGTCGGCGTGCCACCGTCTGGCCCCTTCGACAGCCTGAGCTTCCGTCTTGGCAACCGGCTACTGGATAATCCGGACGATGCAGCCGGTCTGGAATTCACCCTGAACGGACCCACCCTGCGCTTCAACAGCGCCACCCGGATCGTGCTGACCGGCGCCGACATGCAGGCCACCCTCGACGGCCAGCCGGTCGCGGCCTATACCGTCGTTGCGGTGGACGCCGGGCAGGTGCTCAAACTGGGCAAAGTGGCTGGCCAGGGTGCACGGGCCTACCTGGCCGTTGCTGGCGGACTTCAGTGCCAGCCCTACCTCGGCTCACGCAGCACCTTTACTCTGGGGCAATTTGGTGGCCTGGGTGGCCGGGCGATCCGCACCGGTGACGTGCTGCACCTGACCACCGATTCTGGCGGCCACTCGGCGACCTCATTGCCCGCCAATATCCGTCCGGTGCTGACCGACGAGTGGACGATCCGGGTCACCTATGGTCCTCACGGCGCGCCGGATTTCTTCACCGAGGATGACATCGATACGTTTTTTGCGACCGCCTGGCAGGTGCACTACAACTCCAGTCGCACCGGCGTTCGCCTGGTGGGACCCAAACCCCAGTGGGCTCGCCGGGATGGCGGCGAGGCCGGCATGCACCCGTCCAACATTCACGATAATGCCTATGCCGCCGGCACCATCGATTTTACCGGCGACATGCCGGTCATTCTGGGGCCTGACGGGCCCTCGCTGGGCGGTTTCGTGTGCCCGGTCACCACCATCAAGGCGGATCTGTGGAAGCTCGGGCAACTCAAGGCCGGCGACCGGATCCGGTTCGAACCGGTGGGTCTTGCCGACGCGGATGCCCTGGCCATTGAGCAGGACCAACAGATTGCCGAGCTGACCGCCACGACATTAGCGATTACGCCAACCCGATCCGCGACCGCCGTCCTCAAACACCTGTCTGCCGAACAGGCCGGGGTGGATGTGGTCTACCGGCCTGCGGGAGACCGCTATCTGCTGGTGGAATACGGCCCCCTGGCACTGGATCTGCGGCTCCGGTTCCGGGCCCATGCCCTGATGCTCTGGCTGGAAGAGAAAGCTCTGGACGGCATTCTGGAGCTGACACCGGGCATACGTTCCCTGCAGGTTCATTTCGATCCGGTTCGGCTACCCCGGGACGAACTGCTGACGCTGCTGGAGGCCGCGGAGGCCCACCTGCAGCAGCAAAAAGACCTGGAGGTGCCCTCGCGCATCGTTCATTTGCCGATTTCATGGGACGACGAGGCCTGTCGCCTGGCCATCGAGAAATACATGCAGTCGGTCCGCAAGGACGCGCCCTGGTGCCCCAGCAACATCGAGTTCATTCGTCGGATCAATGGCCTGGACACCATCGACGACGTCAAACGCATCCTGTTCGAGGCCAGCTACGTGGTCATGGGACTGGGCGATGTCTACCTCGGCGCGCCGGTGGCGACCCCCTACGATCCCCGGCACCGCCTGGTCACCACCAAGTACAACCCGGCCCGCACCTGGACGGCCGAGAATTCAGTCGGCATCGGCGGTTCCTACCTGTGCGTTTACGGCATGGAAGGTCCCGGTGGCTATCAGTTCGTCGGCCGCACCCTGCAGATGTGGAACCGGTACCGGCGCACCGCCGAGTTTACCCGGCCCAACCTGTTGCGATTCTTTGACCAGATTCGCTTCTACGAGGTGTCATCGGACGAACTCAAGCAGATCCGTCGTGACTTCCCAAAAGGCGACTACCCGCTGAAGATTGAAGAGACCACGTTCAGTCTGAACGACTATCAGGCGTTCCTGGAACAGCACGACGACAGCATCCAGACCTTCACGGAGGCTCGCAACCGGGCCTTCGAGGAAGAGCTTGAGCGCTGGGTCGCCTCGGGACAGATCAATTTTGAGTCCCAACAGGACCTGGCCGAACACGACAACGATACCCTGCCCGACGGCTGCCCGGTGGAGTCGCCGGTCGCCGGCAGCCTCTGGAAGCTGTGCGTCAGCGAGGGCGAGACGGTCTCTGAAGGCGCGGTGGTCGCCATTCTCGAATCCATGAAGATGGAAATCGAGATTACCGCTCCGGAAGCCGGGAAAGTGCTGGCTATCGCCCGTGAGGAGGGGCAGCAGATCAATGCGGGCCAGGCGCTGATGATACTGTCCCGAAGCTGAAACGCCCGAAACAACACCCGGATTGCGCCTGATGGTCTGACCGCTCAGGACTGCCGGGGTATACCTTGGCACAAGTGAAAATCCCACCAAAGTGCTGATGCCTGGTCGTTACCAGGTCCGTATGATCCAGTATTCCGGACATCGGATCGCTTTGCTAAAGATGGTGAAACTCTCTTAACGACGAGGTGTTGGTATGGGTAGGTTTTTGAAGACCGCGGCACTCACCGCGACCCTGATGTTGGCCGCGCAGGCTGCGCTGGCGGCCGAGCATATTGTTCATATGAAGAATAACGGCAAGGACGGCATCATGGTCTTTGAACCGGGCTATGTGAACGCCAAGGTCGGCGACACAGTGAAATTCGTCCCCACCGACGCCGGCCACAACAGTCAATCGGTGGAGGTCCCTGACGGCGCCAATACGTGGGCAGGCGACATCAGC
>JAWVWU010000325.1:0-3604 GCA_033723595.1 Marinobacter sp.
CGGCACGGGCATTCCGGTAAACTTGAGCTTTGCAAAAGCCACGATTAAAACGACAGCCTCTGATATTTCAGTCAGTGAACTGCGGCTAAATCGACCGAATCGACTGTACGTCGAGCCGGGAGAAACCATCGACATCAGCTTTGGCCATAACGGTGACCATGCCATGACCGCGACCGTAGCCTACGTCGGGACCTCGGATATCGGGTTGCAACTGGAGCAGGACCAGCTCTCTGACCGGGAGCTGGACAGACTGGTAGCCAGCGTGCCCGGCTGGCGCAGGCGCGTTCGCCGAGGGCAACGACAACTGTGGCAGTACGCCCGTCGCCTGGGTGTTCTGGCGGCCAATACTTGGCTGCGACCGGCAATCATCAGTCTGGTCAAGCCCCGCTTCGTGTTTGCCGTTTACGGCAACGAAAAAGATGCAGAAACCTACTTCACCCCGGGTCTGGTGAAGCACATGCCACCCAATCTGGTCCTTGGCTTTATCCGTAATCAACATGTACGGGGCCTGCTGGTCGCCTCACAGTCGCTGGAAAATGCTCTGCAGGAAGACTCACAGAAAGTTCGCGACTATATTGATGAGCTACACCGGGACTTTCCCGACGTCGAGCGTATTGCTCTGGTGGGACGTCTGCCGAACTTTGTGAAGAAGGCCGGCATCGAGATCAAGGCGCCGCTGGTCGAGGGCAGCCTGGGCACGCGCTACATGATCTGGGACGTGGCGCGCCAGATGCGGGAGCGACCCGAATTCGGCCAGTATAACAGTATCGTGGTACTGGGAGGCGCCGGACGGATTGGCAATGCGGTCTGCGAAGACCTCACCAGCCTGTACGACCGGGTTATTGCCCTCGACCCACGCTATGAGAACGAGACCGAACTGGAGACCGGTCGGGGAACCGTGTTGCGCACCGCCGACGTGTCGCGGCTGGAGCACGAGCACCTGTATATCGGGCTGACCCATCATGGTGATGTGGTGCTGGAGTTTTACCAGCACATGCCCGCCGGCGCGATGATTGCCGATGACACCCATCCCTGCATCAGTCTGGGTGCACGGGAGCGTCTGGCGGCAAGCGGTATTACCGTGGAGAAGGTGGTGCTGTCACACGATGAGTTCCTGATGTGGCCGCGCATGCCGGCGTGGAACAACCGCGCCATCCCCGGGTGTCTGGTCGAGGCGCTGGTATTGCTTCAGCGACCGGATCTGGACGGCAGCGACTTTTTATCGTTCTGCCGACAGGCGGAATCCATGGGGTTTGCCGGCCGCCTGATCCGACCTCTTGAGGAGTAATTCGAACAGGTTGAACGCTATGGCGTGGTTGAAGTTTGCGTTTGCAATAGCCCTGTCGGTTCTCACGATGAACGCTGCCGCCCAGGCGGCGGATCTCAGGCTGTCCGACGACAACAGTCACTACGAGTTGAACGACCGGCTGACCTATGCGGTTGATGACACCGGCGACCAGACGCTGGTGCAGATGCTGCAACACGGAAACTGGAAAAACAAGATCGGCAGCGGCGTACTCAACCTCGGCTTTACCAACAGCCCCGCCTGGCTGAAGACGTCGATCGACATCCCCCACCGGACCGAGCGGCCGTGGTATCTGGTCATTCCCTACCCATTGCTTGAAAACGTCGACCTCTACATTCTTCGGGATGGCCAGTTGCCGGCGATTTATCACACCCGCAGCGGGCAAGCCTCACAGGACTCGATCAAACATCGTAATTACATGGTCCGGCTACCGATTCCACCGGAGCTGTCTGGCCATCTGGAACTGGTGCTGCGTGCCCGCTCCTCGACGTCCCTGCAAATACCGGTTGAACTGTGGCGCGAGGACTATCTGTTTGAACAGTTCTCCACGCACAGTCTGTTCTGGGGTGGCTACTTTGGCATTCTGTTTGCGCTGGTCATCTACAACCTGTTCCTGTTCCTCTCTATTCGGGACCCGGCCTACGGTTACTATGTGCTTTTCCTGGCGTCCCTGGGCGTATTGATGCTGTGCATTTCCGGGGTCGGCAAGGCATTGCTCTGGCCCGAACAACCCACGCTGACCCGCTATGCGCTGCCCATCAGCACCGGCCTGCTTTCCCTGTGGGCCTTGCTGTTTGCCCGCAGCTTCCTGCGATGGCCGGGCTTTTCCACCGGTCTGGACAGCATCATGAAAGGCACCGCCCTTCTGGCCACGCTGCTGGTGCTCTACACCCTGTTTGATCCGACGCACAGCGCTCAGCTGGCGGGCCTGTTGGGCGGTCTGGTGATCACCTTGCTGATCTGCGCCGGTGTTGCGGGATTGCTGGCCGGCGTGGTCATCGCCCGGTATTTCGTCCTGGCCTGGGCAGTCTTTGCGACGGGGGTCTGCCTGTATCTGCTCAACGTGTTCAGCCTGCTGCCGGTGAACTCGTTCACCAATCACACCATGCAGGTGGGGTCCGCGGCGGAGGTGCTTCTGCTGTCATTTGCCCTGGCCCACCGGATCAAGGAGGAACGAACCCACAAGATCGATGCCATGCAGCGTCAGCAGGAAGCAGAGCGGCAGGTTCGCAAACTGGAGCTGGAAACCCTGGAACAGGCGATGCACGATTCCCTGACCCGGATGCCGAACAGTTCCCTGCTGAATCAGCGGTTACAGAGGGTCATCCGGGAGGACACGCGCATCGCCCTGGTGCTCGCGCACTACCCCCAGATCAAGGAAATCGCCTCAAGCATGGGCCACCACCTGGCGGAAGACATGTTTCGGCAGCTGGCCAACAAACTCAACCACGCTCTGACCCAATCCACCGTCGTGGTCTGCCTGAAACGCCAGGAGTCGGCCTACATGGCCATTCCCGAGTTCGGTTCCGTCGCTTTCCTGATTGACCTGACCCGTTTCGAATCGCCACTGGAGCCGTTTATTGAACAACTGGTGGGCTACCACGACATTGCGGTCAATACCGTCAAGCTGCCATTGTTCAGAAACCTGGACTGCGGTGTGGCCATCTACCCGGACCACGGTTCCACTGTCGAGGCGCTGACCCAGAACGCCTCAGCGGCGCGCGACAGCAGCGCTCGCGACAATGTCCCGACACGGGTCTACAACACCGAAATCTCGGCATACGCCCGACGCCGGCTGGCATTGCTGAGCGCCCTGCCGTCAGCGATCAATGCCGGTGAACTGACACTGCACCTGCAACCCCAGATGAATGCAACCGGCAAACAACTGGTCGGCGCAGAGCTGTTACTGCGCTGGCACAGCCCGCAGTTTGGTCAGGTCCCGACCCTGGAGTTCATTGATATCGCGGAAAATGCGGGCCTGATGGACCTGCTTTCGCGTTTTGTGGTCGAGCAGTCCTGGACCACCATGGAACAACTCCGGGCCCAGGGGCTGGACATCACCTGCAGCGTCAATCTGTCGATCCAGAACCTGGCCAGCGAGAGCTTTGTCGCCAGCCTGCTGGCCAGCGCCCACGCACGGAACGTGCCGATGGACCGGATGATTTTCGAGGTCACGGAAACCTGCATGACCCACAACATGGACACGGTCATACGCTCGCTGCAGTCCATTGCTGACAGCGGTGGCAAGATCGCGCTCGACGACTTCGGAACCGGCTACTCGTCCCTGGCGTATCTGAG
>JAWVWU010000326.1:0-3600 GCA_033723595.1 Marinobacter sp.
ACGCTCGACCTCCAGTCGGGCCATATCACGCCGGTAATCGTCGTCTTCATTGGCACGCACAATAGACCGTGCCGCTTCATTGGGTGCGAGCATATCGCTATTGAGAAAATGGGTCGCAACCAGCTCACCGTCCGCCATGGCTACGTCCCGGTTCACCAATTGCAGGTCACCGCTGGCCAGTGGGTCCTCAGGATCCAGGCCCGGATAAGGCTGCTCCGGCGTGGAAATTTCGCTGTATCGCAGATAGTAGATTTCACCGGCCCGGGTTTGCAGGGCGGCATCCACGATCAGGCTGAGGTTCATATCGTTCAGGCCTTCCAGCCCAAGCAGCGGACGCCGCATTTTGATGTGTCGCTCACCTGGCTTGACCTCCAGCCAGGTAAAACTGCCATCGCGAAGATTAAAATAGTGACGGTCGTCGATGTAAACGCTGGGCGACTCGAGCTCATCGGCCGCCCACTGCGAGTGCGGCCGGTAAAAATAGACAAGCGCGTTGCTGTGGTTCCATTGATCGTTGGCAATGTGCACAAAATCCGGGCCGGACACCGGGTCCAGAAAAGCACCCGTACTCTTGCCGATCGACTGGTGGACAGTACAGCCAGAGAGCATCATCGAGGCCAGCAGAATTGCCAGTGGTAATCGCATCGAAATCAGCGGTTGTCGCATTGAGATCATTGTGGTCAGGTCTCGTCATCCGGGAAGAACGGGATGATGATAGCAATGGATCCGGCCGCGAACTGAGAGCTACCGCAAGAGATGGATACAAATGGTTACAGTCAGCCTGACCTGCAGCCGGTCCCCGCTATTGCTTCTGCAGTGCATCCACTCGACGTGAAAGTTGGATAAGCCTTGACGTCAACTGGGACCTGGCGGCGTCCACCGCGTTCAGTGTTTCTTCCATTCGGTCAAGCCGGGCTGCGGTCTGATGGGCGACGCCCACGCCGTTTTCGAGCTTACTGACGCGCCCTTCGAGACCGTCGGCTGCCAGCGCCTGCTCTCGCTCAAAACGCTGCAGCTTCTGAGCGATTTTGTCGTCAACCGAACCGACGTCCTTGCCAAGTTCAGCGACCTGGGACGACAGTGAGCCGACGGTCTTGTCAAGCGTTGCCAGTTGCGTTTTGACGCCGGCTAACTGGTCCGTCAGATCGCTGACCTGGCCTTCAATCGTTGCGCCCTGATCGCTCAACTCCTTGATCGCGGACGCCTGGCTTGCCTGCGTTTTGGCCAGCTCATCCAGTTTCTTGCCCTGATCTGCAATGGCGGGACGGTTTTTCTCGTTGGCAATCACCCAGAGCTTGCGTATTTCGCTGTTGGCATCGGCAATCGCGGCTTTCTGCTCCTTGATGTTCTGCTCAAGTCCAGAGCCACGCTGCTCCAGATTTTCTCCGGTTGCGCTCAGGTCGCCCTGGAAACGGGCCAGTGCCAGTTTGCTCTGCCGTGCCCAGTAATCAGCCTCTTCAAGCTGCGACTGCATCGCCCCAATCCGCTGAGACTGCTGATACCAGCCAATCGCGCCCGCGGCGATGGAGACCAGCAGCAAAGCAAACATCAAACCGACTGCGCGACCTGATGAGCTTTTTCCACTGGCCTCCGGACGGGCGCGTTCAACGGCTTTGCCCGAACGCCGCGCGGCGTGACTGCGAGTCTCTGCTGTGGCGTGGGCTCGAGCGGTATCGGCTCGCAGTTCATCGTCATCGGGACGAATCGGTTCCATAACTACCTCGGGATGGGACTTCAACGGTGAACGTTCAGACACAGCGTCTGATCATACCCAGAACCACTACGCCGGCCAAATGCTACGCCGGCGGGCTCTGTCAGGCCATTGATTGCGCAAGCAAGCTATTTGCATGGATCAGAGCCAATCCATACAATGTGCGGCTTTCCAAAGAAGCTCGGGACGTTGCTTATGCAGGCGCTTGTTGGCCTTATAATGGGTTCAAAATCGGATTGGCCGACCATGGAACACGCCGCCGACATGCTTGACAGGCTCGGGGTTTCCTATGAAACCCGGGTGGTATCGGCACATCGTACACCCGACCTGCTGTTCGACTACGCCAAAACAGCCGACACGCGGGGCCTGAAGGTTATCATTGCCGGCGCCGGCGGCGCGGCCCATTTGCCGGGCATGGTCGCTTCCCAGACATCGCTGCCGGTGCTGGGAGTTCCGGTACAGTCGAAGGCGTTGAACGGACTGGACTCGTTGCTGTCGATTGCCCAGATGCCGGGTGGTATTGCCGTCGGCACACTGGCCATCGGCAAGGCCGGCGCGACCAATGCCGGCTTGCTGGCGGCCCAGATCATCGGCATCGCCGATCCGACCGTCCGGCAAGCAGTTGACGAGTTCCGGCGCCAGCAGACGCAAGCCGTGCTGGACAATCCGGATCCAAAAGACGCATAGCCGGGATCGACCCTGACAGGAGTGCTCCATGAGGATTGGTGTTTTAGGCGCGGGACAACTAGGCCGTATGCTGGCACTGGCCGGCTATCCGCTCGCCAACACATTTGTGTTCTATGACATGTCAGGCAGCCCCAGTGTTGGCCTCGGCGAAGTCATCATGGATCGGGGCGGTGACTATCTGGACGATTTCCTCAGCCGTGTCGACCGGGTGACTTACGAATTCGAGCATCTGCCGGTGTCGGTGGCGGAGCGTATAGCCAGCGAAAAGCCGGTGCACCCGACGCCACGGTCGCTGCAGGTCTGTCAGAATCGCGAGGCGGAAAAGACCCTGTTCGGTGAGCTCGGCATCGCGACACCGCAATGGCGCATCGCTGATAGCGCGGAGTCGCTCAGACAGGCCGCGGAGGAGCTCGGTTGCCCGGTGGTGGCGAAGTCCAACACCGAAGGTTATGACGGCAAAGGCCAGGCAGTACTGAATTCACCGGACCAGGCGCCAGAGGCCTGGGCCTCCATTAATCATCCCAGACTGATGGTCGAGAAGTTTGTCGATTTCAGCCGGGAGGTTTCGATCATTGGTGCCCGCGGCTCAGATGGCCACGTCGTTGTCTATCCGATCGCCGAGAACATCCACCACAATGGTATTCTTCGCTATTCCTTGGCACCGGCTCCTTCGGTGTCACCGGCGGTTGCACGTGAGGCTGAGCAGTTCCTGCGTGCCATTATGAACGAACTGGACTATGTCGGGGTGCTTGCCCTGGAACTGTTCGATACGGCAGATGGACTGGTGGCCAACGAAATGGCCCCTCGCGTACACAACTCCGGACACTGGACCATTGAAGGCGCCCAGACCAGTCAGTTTGAAAATCATATCCGCGCCATCACCGACCAACCGCTTGGCGACACCAGCCCCCGGGGCGTTAGCTGTATGGTGAACATTATCGGTGAGCACGGCGACATACGCCGGATACTGGAACTGCCCTACACTCACGTTCACCTGTACGACAAGGCCGAGCGGCCTGGCCGCAAGCTGGGGCATATCAATGTGGTCGCCGGGGATTACGACGAGCTGGTCTGGCGGGTCCGGAACTGTGCGAGCTTCCTGCCAGGTTCGCCAGAATTTTCCTGTTCGCTGACAAAAGGTTGAAAACTGACAAATCGCCCCGAACAATAGAACACAGGCGGCACATGACGTCACTGCGCGA
>JAWVWU010000327.1:0-3589 GCA_033723595.1 Marinobacter sp.
ATCCGGAGTTTTGTCCTTCGACAGGGGCGGATGACCGAAGGGCAGAAAAAGGCCTATGAGCGCTGTTGGCCCAAATACGGGCTGACCCGGGAGCAGGGCATGATTGATCCCCGACAGGTGTTCGGCCGTGAGGCCTGGCTCAACCTGGAAATCGGATTTGGCATGGGACGCTCCCTGGCTGACATGGCCGAAGCGGCCCCGGAGCAGGATTTTATCGGTGTCGAAGTCCACCTGGCCGGTGTCGGTGCCCTGTTGAAGGAGGTCGAGGACCGTGGGCTGGAGAACGTTCGGGTCTACGCCATTGACGCCAATGATGTCATCGACCTGTGCCTGCCTGATGCCAGCCTCGATCGGGTGATGCTGTTTTTCCCCGATCCCTGGCACAAGAAACGCCATCACAAGCGTCGACTGGTGCAGCCCGAGTTTGTCCAGCGCATCCGCCACAAGCTGCGGGTGGGCGGCGTGTTCCATCTGGCGACAGACTGGGAAAACTACGCGGAGCACATGATGGCCGTGATGAGTGAGTCCGAAGGGTTTGCCAATACCGAGGAAGCCGGTCAGTACGCCCCTCGGCCGGAGCATCGTCCGATCACCAAGTTTGAACAGCGCGGTGCCCGCCTGGGGCACGGTGTCTGGGATCTGCTGTTCCGCCGGACGAACTAGCCAACCGTGTCGACGATCTCAGTGCTGGACGGGATTGCGTCGGCCGGCGCGTATGACAACCAGGCCTGCGGCGCCGAGTAGCAGGCCGGTAAACTTCATGAGCGCGCACCCGGTTGCGGCCAGGCTGAGGGTATCGCTGGGCGCAGCCAGGTTGTTCAGCAGAAGAATGTTTTCACCCACGTCACTGATGCCGGCCGCAACAAATAACGCCCGCACCCAGCGTCCGATCTGTTGCTCGCGTACGCCTGGCCGGTCGCTGAGACAGTAACCGGTAAGCCGCACCAGCGTGACCAGATAGACCAGAATGAACAGGAAGTCGATGGCCAGGGACATGACCGCCCAGCGCTGTCCGTCCTGATGCCAGCTGGTGATGATGGCGAGGCTTTGTTCCAGGGTGGCGGCCAACTGGAAACTGATCATGCCCTGGGGGGCTGCTGCGGTCTTCAGTGGTTCGTTGACGACCAGCAGAATGATAAACAGGGCAACGGTGGTGAGTATAAGACCCTTCAGTCGGCCAGGGCCCATCGGGTGATCGGTTGGGCTCATCAGAGAAATCGCTCCAGCAGGCTGTTCAGATAGCGCTGCCCGAGTTCGGTGGTTTGAAGCCGGTCCGGGTGTAGTAGCGCGTCCTTTCGCAACGTTTTCAATAGTGCCGCAATCGACTGGAGTGGTAAACCTGTTCGCTCCGGATACAGGTTCTCATCAACGCCGCCTTTCAATCGCAGAGCGTTCATCATGAATTCCAGCGGCAGTTCCTCTTGCGGAATCACCTGACGTCCAGACGTTCGAGAGCCGATGCGGTTGAGGTAGGCATCGGGCTGGCGGGTTTTCCAGTAGCGTTCGATCTCGCCCGAGGAATGCGTCAGCTTGCCGTGAGCGCCTGCGCCCAGCGCCAGGTAGTCGCCAAAGGTCCAGTAGTTCAGGTTGTGGCGGGACGCCATGCCGGGCCGGCACCAGGCTGACACCTCATAATCGTCATAACCGGCGTCGTGCAGAGTGGTCATGCCCGCCTCGATAATGGCCCAGAGCCGGTCGTCATCCGGCAACGTGGGGGGGCGGCTGTAGAATTCGGTGTTGGGCTCCAGCGTAAGCTGGTACCAGGAAAGATGCGGTGTTTCCCAGGCGAGTGCGGTCTCCAGATCGGCGACAGCGGCCTCCGGTGTCTGCCCGGGCAGTCCGTGCATGAGGTCCAGGTTGATGTTGTCGAAACCCGCCTTGAATGCAGCCTCAATCGCCCGGTGCGCATCGTCCGCATTGTGGATGCGTCCCAGGTTGGCGAGCTGTGCCGGATCAAAACTCTGGATGCCCAGCGATAGCCGGTTGATACCGGCCGCCCGAAAGCCTTCGAAGCGACCCTGTTCGAGGGTGCCCGGATTGGCTTCGAGGGTGATCTCAGCGGTGTCGGAAAACCGCAGGTCACGGTGCAGCGCCTCGAACAGCCGCTGGTAAAAATCGGCGGACAGCAATGAGGGTGTGCCGCCCCCGATGAAGACGGTTTCGATCGGTCGGTCGTCAAGCATCGACCGGTCGTGGTGGAGATCGTCGAGCAAGGCGTTCAGATATGCCTGCTCGGGCAGCTTGCCGGCTGCGGCATGGGAGTTGAAGTCGCAATACGGGCACTTGCGCACACACCACGGGGTATGAATGTAGAGACTCAGGGGCGGCTGGCGAAGCGTGGTGCCGGGCGTGGCATTCAGGCCTGTCATGACGGCTGGCGATCGGCCGTCAGTTGTTCCAGCAACGCCCGCAGTGCGCGGCCGCGGTGACTGAGACGGCTTTTCTCAACCCGGCTCAATTGCGCGGCGCTGCAGGCCTGGTCCGGTACCCAGAATACCGGGTCGTAACCGAAACCCCCGTTACCCTCGCGCCGGGACAGGATGCGTCCGTGCCAGCGGCCGTGGCAGATGATGGGCGTGGGATCATCGGCGTGGCGCAGGTAGGCCAGCACGCAGTGAAACTGCGCCTGACGCTCGTCGTCCGGCCGGTCGCCCAGCGCCGACAGTAACGCATCAATGTTGTCGGCATCGCTTGCATTGTCACCGGCAAAGCGGGCAGACCGCACGCCCGGTCGTCCTCCGAGGGCATCGACCGCCAGGCCGGAGTCATCGGCCAGCGCTGGCAGACCGGTGCTCCGGGCTGCGTGACGGGCTTTCAGGAGCGCGTTTTCAACGAAGGTGACGGCCGGTTCCTCTGCTTCGGTAACGCCCAGCTCACGTTGCGCGACCGGCTGAATGTTCAGGGGAGCCAGCAAATCGGCCAGTTCCCGCAGTTTGCCGTCGTTGTTGCTGGCGATTACCAGGCGGTTGTTTTCTGTCATCAGGCGTTCATCAGTCGTTAAAGAGGGTCTTGGCCTGGCGGACGGCGAGATCAGACTGGCTGCCCGAAGGTCGTACCGTGACGTTGAAAGTCTGCAGCTCACCGGAGCGATAGGCAAACTGGGCAATGTAATAGACCGCATCGCCTTCGTTGATCTGTCGAAAGGCCAGGAAGTCCGTCTGCTGGATGTCGTTGGAGACCTGGCCTTCGATCTGCCCGCTGACGGTTTGCAGGCTGCCGTCGTCGGCTTTCTTCTGGATGCTGACGTTGATCACGCCGATCGCCCGGCTTCGGGTCAGTTTGTACTGGGCCGCAATCGACGGACGCAGGAAGGTGCTCGGGAAAATGTTGTACTGAACCTGATATGCCCCGAAATCCTCAACGTCGGCCGACACCAGGTTAGGCGCAACCGCAAGAAGCATGGTAAACAGCCCGAGCATCAGGCGCTGAGGGTATCGGTTCATCGGGAATCCTCCTGCCGGGCAATGCGATAAATGGCGACCGGCCCCAGCATATTGGGCCAGAGCCGGCTCAGCCAGCGATCCTGCTGTTCGCCGTCGACCACTGTGCGGTTAAGAATCCGGAAACGCTTGCTGTGGCAAAGCGCCTC
>JAWVWU010000328.1:0-3579 GCA_033723595.1 Marinobacter sp.
ACGACAATAGCGGTCTGGAACCACCTGATCCCATCCCGAACTCAGACGTGAAACAGACCAGCGCCGATGGTAGTGTGGCATCTGCCCATGCGAGAGTAGGTCATCGTCAGGCTCCTAATACCGAATAGCCCCGACAGCGTACGCTGCCGGGGCTTTTTTGTGCCGTAAGCTGCAGCCGGCTGTCATGGCAGCCAGATCTCGAACGTCCCACCCCCAAGCTCGCCTTCGTTGTGCAGACGAATAAAGCCCTGGCGTTCACCGTTGGTGTGGAGCCGCGCAACGGAAGCCGCAAAAAACAGACCCAGGCTGGTGCTGCCACTGTTGAAGTCCAGGGAATTATGCGCACCGCTGCCGCCGAGCAACATCGCCTCCGGATAGCCCTGGCCGTCATCCTCTACGCCGATTACAAGATAGCCATCACGCTCATGGGCCGACAGAACCAGTTTTCCAGAGGTGTAGCGGATCGCATTATTGATGGTGTTGTTCAGGACCCCGATGAGCAGGTCTCGGTCGAAAAAGCCATTCAGCTCTTCACCGTCGATCGCGTACTGAATAGCGTGCCCCTCCAGCAGCGGTTGATGCCGGGCAAGCTGTTCGGCGAGAAAGTCGGGGACAAAATGCTCTTCGACATGGGCGGTCAGGTGCTCCTCCCCCAGACGATAGATCCCCAGCAGCTGTATGAGGTCGCTGTGGACGCGCTCAGCCTCGTACTGAAGCGTATTGAAACGCTCCGAACTGGCCGGGCTATCGGCGTATTCCTCGCGCAGCTCGTCCAGTGAATGCAACAACATGCCTAGGGAGTTTTTCATATCGTGAACCGCTGAGGCGATTACCAATGAAAAATCAATAGGTTGCTGGGCCATGCCCGCGATGGGTTGATCAGCTTCAGTCGGTCTTGTCATGGTTAAACGTACCCAGTTTTGTCTGTAGGGCAATATAGCGCCGGTATTGACGGTGTTGTGCCGGCATCTGGCCAAGGCGGGCGAGGCATTGTCGGCACTGGTCCACCAGATGGACATCGACCTGTCCCTGTTCCAGCTGTTTCAGGCGGACCTGGACCAGGTTGAGATTGAGTGCCGTGTGATTTGGCGCGATTATCAGCGCTTTCTGGAACTGATCTCCGGCCGCTTCGAAATCGCCACGTTCAAACGCTTTGATGCCATCCCGAGTCAGTTGTCTGGCCTGACGCTGAGCGACAATGCCGACCGGTTCATCCATTAACTGCTCAATTCGCCGCATGACGTCCGCATCGGATGCAAACCGCTGCGCAAGGTTGGCCAGCAACTCCCGTGCGTCATCCTCCTGATGGAGGCGAAAGAGGCTTTGAGCCATCTCAAGGCTAACGTCCACGCTGGCTGTGCGCGTATCAATGTCGCTCCTTGCCTGTTCCAGGAGCGAGCGGGCATCCCGTTCTTCGCCACGAGCTGCCATCACTCTGGCCTTGACCAGCGTACCCCGCATCGGCAGGTCGGGATCGTCCTGGAATCGTCGCTCCATGGCGTGCAGGGTCTTCAGTGCCTCTTGCGTGCGTTTCTGGGCAGAATCGCGGCCGTCCGACGCACTGTCCTGATCGCTGAGGTCTGCAAGGCAGGCGGCCAGCGAGAGATAGTGATCACCGCTGTCGTGAACCGAATGAGTCCCCAACGCAACGGCCTGGCGCCAGGCTGACGCGGCGGCTTCGATATCGTGATTGAGCGTGGCCACCATTGCGAGGTTCTTCTGACGAAGCAGCGCATTAGGCGACAGCCGAACTGCCTGTTCCAGGCTTTTCTGGGCCTGTCCGGTTTGCCCCATCAGCTGGAACACATCGGCCAGCCGATCGTAGGCTTCGGTGAAGTCTGGATGCTTCCCGATCAGCGACTGCAATTCTTCAATGGCGTCCGGATAGCGTTGCTCTGCGATCAGGACCTTCGCCTTTCCGAGCCGTGCCCAGGACAGGTCGCGTTGGGCAAGCACGTCCTCGTAGATTTTTCTGGCGTGGCCGAAGTCGCCGATCCTGAGGTACAAACCGGCAAGCGTCTGCATCAGCCAGGATTTGTATTTCGGCAGTCTCGGTAGCGCCTGAAGGCAGAGTGAAACAGCTTCCGGGTAGTTTTCCAGGTCAATCTGCCGGTTAATGGGCAGCAAGGACTGGCGCTGTGCGATCAGGCTGCCGAGCCGGCTTTCCAGCATTGCCCGGTTGATTGGCTTGGTCAGGTATGCGTCGGGTTGATACTCCCGTGCGCCCATGACCATGTCCTTGGAGGTTTCTGCTGTGACCATCAGGAAAAGCGAGGTATGTCGCAGCAGTTTGCGGTGTCGAAGTTCCTCCAGAATGTGTTGGCCGTTTTTGCCCCGCCCGAGGTTGTAATCACAAAGAATGACGTCGAAGTGTTCGTAGACACACCGCTGGATCGCCGCAGATCCCTGTGAGGCTACCTCGACATGCTCCGCCCCGAAACTGCGGAGCATTTCCTTCATCGACAGCCGGAAGCTTTCGAAATCATCGATAATCAGATAGCGCAGCGGGCGGAATCCGTTTTCTCGCTGCGTGCCCGCCGAATTACTCATGACAACCTTTGCTGCTTGAGCAGTTTATTGACCAGCGCTCGCAGCGCCGCCGGCTTTACCGGTTTGTAGAGCACCTGATAGCCCCGCTGGATCGCATCTTCACGCACCTCCGGGCTCATGTAGCCGGTGATGAGAATGCCCGGCAGCTCCGGGTTAAAGGTTTTACGCAGGGCGTCCATCGCATCGAGCCCGGTTTTGCTGTCATCCAGCTGGTAGTCCGCCAGAATGATATCCGGGGCCTGGTCCTGAAGCTGATTGCGCGCGTGCTCCAGGCTTTCTGCAGAGGTCACGCTACATTGCCAGTTAGCCAGCAGTGCCACCATGCCATCGAGAATATTGGGGTCGTTATCGATACACAGTACATGGAGTCCACTAAGGTTGGCGAGGCCACGGCTCGGCGCCGGCGCCTTCTGGGCAGACTCCTCCGGTTGCTCCGCGGCCACGCGGGGAATTGTAATACTGAACACACTGCCCCGGCCTTGTACCGACTGCACCTGAACCGGGTGATCCAGCATCCCGCTGATCCGGTCGACAATCGCCAGCCCGAGCCCCAGGCCTTTTTTGTCGCGACCGTGCTGGAGCCGCCGGAATTCCTCAAAAATTCGGGCCAGCTGATCTTCGGGAATCCCCGGGCCCGTGTCCCAGACCTCGATCCGCAAATACCCCTTGAGTCGGCGACACCCTAGCAAAATGCGGCCGCGCGGCGTGTACCGGATGGCGTTGGACAGGAAATTCTGGACAACCCGTCGCAGCAGCTTGGCGTCGGAGCGCACCCAGGCGCTGCTGGGGATCAGGTCGAGAATGAGCTCCTGGTCAGCCGCGATGGCTGAGAACTCGGTGGCCAGATGACGGAGAATGTCATTCACCGGGAAATTGCTGATTTTAGGTTCGAGTGCCCCGGCATCCAGCTTGGAGATATCCAGCAGAGTACTGATGATTTCCTCGGCGGCTCCGAGAGAGCTGTCTATGTGATCGACAAGCTCGCGTACTTCTGTCGACTGCGCTTTACCGGACAGCGCCGAGGTGAAC
>JAWVWU010000329.1:0-3579 GCA_033723595.1 Marinobacter sp.
GGGATGATCAGCCAGCCGTCGGCAAACCGAAGGACCGCATCGGGAATTTCCAGCAGATTGTAGCGTATCGGGTCGACCCGGTATTCACGGAGGTCGATGATCCACTCGCGCTGTTTGAAAAACCGCACCAGTTCAGACTGGTTGTCGATCATGGTGTACTTGGGGGAGGTCAGGTTGACGGCGGTATGCAGCACGAAGTTACCGTGCTCGTCCCGAATCCAGAGCACACCAGCGTTGCTCTCCACCAGGCCGGCCAGAATGCGTATGATCCGCTCCGGCAGGGGCGGGTCGTCGGTCAGATTGGCGAAAACCTGAGTCATTTTCAGCCACTCTTCCCGATAGTCGTACTTGTAGTCGAAAAAGTTCTGGCTGATGAAGACCATCAGGCGTGCGCGGAACCGGGTCGACATCAGCAGGGTCACCAGGAACGTCACCAGTATCGTGAAAACCAGAACCTGCAGCGCCTCGCCCCAGTCGCCGCCGAGCGTGCGCACGTAATAGCCGCCAGCCGCCACGAACAGCAGGTAGAGCCCGGCAAAGATCAGAGTCCCCACGTGGAAGATGGCGTTACGGGAGAGCTGGAATTCCACCGGCTGTTTGCGGGTGTTCAGCATATTGACGGCGAACAGGGGGACGATCAGTGCGTTGACCCCACCGCGGGCGTTCCAGAACGCGGAGGACAATTTGCCGAACAGCAGGGCGTCTGCGTACATCAGGAAATCGAACGCGAAAATAGTGGCGACGCCGATGCACACGTACTTGACGCTCGAGCGCCCGAACGACAGGGAGTTCCGCCAGATCTGTTCCACCAGGCTGATACCCAGCAACGACAGTGCAATCTGACCCATCAGTTTGGTCTTGCCGTTGAGCAGTTCCCAGCCAAAGGCGTATTCCAGCAGCCCGCTGATCAGCAGGCCCATGACCAGTATCACACTGGTGATGCCCAGAATGTCGCGGATGCGCCCGGTGATTTCGGTCGTCCGCGAGGCATCCCGGACCAGCGCGAACAGCACCGCAATCCACGCCGCGTCCCTGAGCAGCTCAATGAGATAGCGTATGAAGAAGGGCGGTTGATCCCAGAGCGCCTGGGCGACCAGTGAGGTTGCCCAGATGACCGACACGATGGACGCCAGCATCAGTGCACGGTCGGTGTCGCGCCGCAGGTAGCGCGTACCGATGAGAATCGCCAGCAGCACGAAGGCCAGCGCTGATGCGGCGTGACTGATCAGGCTAATGTTCATGACCATTAAGCATCACATCCTGTGATACGTCGCTGCCGGCAGTGAACGGATGGATCGCCGGTGGCGGCTATATCGGTTTCTTGTTCTCCCGGTAGAACCGGAAAATCTCTTTCAATGGTCGTTTGGGTTTGAAACCAAACGTTTTGGCAAACAGGCGACCGTCCACCACGGTCGGGTACTTGAAGAAATCCATCAGATAGGATGGAAAGCTTCTCAGCCGCAGTAGCCGCAGGATGGTACGCGGCAGTGCGGGCGGGATGGACGGCACCGGAATCCGTCTGCAGTCGCACAGCTGCAGGGCATGCTGATAGGCGACCCAGTCGTCTGGCGCTACATTATAGATGCCTTTGTGCTTTTGCTGATACGCCAGCACGATCGCATCCGCCATATCGTCGATGTGGATAAACTGCATCATCGGCGAGAACCCGGCCAGCACCGGCGCCCGCTCGCTGCCAAGCAGCGTGCTCATGGAATTGCGGACGCCGGGCCCGACGATGTTGCAGGGCCGCAGGATGGTGATGTTCAGGTCGGGGAATCGCCACAGGTAGATGTTGGCCAGGTTTTCCAGCTCCACCGAATCGATCAGGTCCATACTCAGCCCGGCCGCTTTCAGCGGCGCGCCCTCGTCGATGAGGGCGGGGTTGTAGGCGATGGCGCCGTAAACGTGATAAGTGGACAGGATCACCACGTGCTTGATGCCGTATTTGTGGCTCAGATCCAGCAGCTTCTGGGTGCCCAGCACGTTGGCGTTATACCGGCGCATGCGGGTTTCCTGGCTGGACATGATCCGCCCGAGGTGGATCACACTGTCAAACTCGTAGCGTCGGAACAGGTCTTCAAACACGCGCTTGTTGAGGTCGATGCGGTAGCTGGGGATGTCGTCGCCCAGGTAGACCTGTTCCCGGAAATCCACGGCCACCAGGTCGCAGTGATCCCGCAACCGGTTGATGACCTGTTGGGCGAGGGCGCCGGCCGCACCGGTAATCAGTATGTGAGGTCTGTTTTCCTGGTTCATCAGAACAGTCTTTTCCTTTCGCTGAGACCTTTGTCGATCAGCTCGCTGATCGCGGCTTTGACCTGCTCGACCCGTTCGGTGACCAGCTCCTCGGGAATTTCGGTGTCGTCGAAGGTCATCGGGTTACCGAAATTCAGATGCACCTTGGCCGGGAAGACCACCGGCAAGGTCACCGGCACGTACGGCACTCCGAGGGCGTTGGCCAGGGGCTTGATGTTGGCGATAGCGGGAATGGTCTCTTCACAGCCCACCACGCCGACGGGCACGATGGTGGCCTTGTATTTCATGGCCAGGTGCATAAAGCCATTACCGAACCGCTTGAGCTGATAGCGATCCTTGTAGAGCTTGCCCGAGCCCCGGACACCCTCCGGGAAGACGATGACCGCCTCGTCGTTGGCAAGCATCTTGGCGCAGTTGGTTGGATCGCCAAGCACAGCGCCCATTTCGTTCAGCAGATTGCCGAGGTAGGGGACCGTCGGGAAAAAACGCTCGATCATGGCGCGCGGCATTCGGGGCTCATGCTCGCGCGAGGCCAGCGCGTAGGCAATCAGCAGGCCGTCCAGGGGTAGCTGGCCGCTGTGGTTTGCAATAATGAGTACGGGGCCTTCCGAGGGCACTTTCTCAACGCCCGTGGCGGACACCCGGAAGTACTTTTCATAGAGCTGTCGGGTCAGGGCGTAACCGAACTTGATCACGTCGTTGTTATAGCCCCAGGGATCGTAGCCCAGACTGCCGATGGGTTTGCGAATGCGGGCAATGTGCGCCTCCAGCGACGGCGGCAGCAACCGGGTTTTCAGTTGTGAAATCAGACTCATTAACAATCCTTGGTGACCCGGACGACGCACCGGTCCGGGTTTTGTGGGCATCCTGGCGGTAGTATAGCGATCACCAGCGTGTGGGGCACGGGTTCATGCCCGGCGCAGCATCAGTGCCAGGGTTTTGCTCTGGCCCTCGTTGAGTACCTGGTAGTCGTTGGCCGCGTTTGCGGTTTCCACACACAGCATGGTTCGCCAGGCATCGTCGCGAAAATCCGACAACGTCCGTGCCTTCCCGGGGCCGGGATTCCATACAACCGTGGAATCGCTGCCCGATGCGTTCAGACGGCGGTGTCCCCTGGGGGTAACGACGGTCAGGTCCTCCCCCGACTCGTAGATGCGGTCTGTCTCGCCCTCGAAAATGACTGGACCCTGCTGGGTGTAGGTATTCCAATTTTCCAGCGTATCAATGTACTGGGTGCCCTCGAGACCCTCAACTCGGGTCTTGGTGATGTCGGACGTCGGCAGATAGGTGTGCAGTGCCTGGGTAATGGCGATCGGTGCCGGA
>JAWVWU010000330.1:0-3569 GCA_033723595.1 Marinobacter sp.
CTGACTCACACACTGAAAAGGCAAGGATTTTATGGCGGTTACCATCAACACCCTGCGTGAATACAAACAGAATGGCGAAGCGTTTTCAGTTCTGACCGCCTACGATGCCACGTTTGCCCAGGCGGTGAGCGAAGCGGGCGTTGACGCCATTCTGGTGGGTGATTCCCTGGGCATGGTACTGCAGGGTAACGACAGCACCCTACCCGTCACCATGGACGATATGTGTTATCACACCCGGGCAGTTGCCCGTGGCAACAAGGGCGCCCTGATCATGGCCGACATGCCATTCATGAGCTATGGCACCGTCCCCAGCGCCCTCGACAACGCTGCCGCCCTGATGCGCGCAGGCGCCCACATGGTCAAACTTGAGGGCACCGACTGGATGGAGGCGACGATCCGCGCGCTCAGCGAGCGCGGCATTCCCGTCTGCGCGCACCTCGGCCTGACGCCGCAGTTTGTGAACAAGTTTGGCGGCTACAAGGTTCAGGGCCGGGATGAAAAGCACGCCGAATTGATGATCGAGCATGCTTGCCAGCTGGAAGCCGCCGGAGCCGATGTGATTTTGCTGGAGTGCGTGCCGGTCGCCCTGGCTGCACGGATTACCCAGGCGGTTCGTGCACCGGTGATCGGTATCGGAGCCGGCGCGGAAACCGACGGTCAGGTGCTGGTCATGCACGACATGCTGGGCATCACGCCGGGACGCCGCCCGCGCTTCGTCAAAGACTTCCTCAAGGACACCGGTACCATCCAGGGTGCGTTTGCGGCCTACGCTGAAGCCGTCAGGACCCGTCAATTCCCCGGCGAGGAGCATACGTTCAAAGCATGAGAACCATCCACACACTCAAAGAGTTGCGAGCCGTCCTCCGAGGGTATCGACAGCAGGATAAACGTATTGGTCTGGTCCCGACGATGGGCAATCTCCACGAAGGCCACCTCGCGCTGGTCGCCCACGCCCGCCAGGCAGCAGACGTTGTCGTGACCAGTATTTTTGTCAATCCCATGCAGTTCGGCGCCAGTGAAGACCTGGACAGCTACCCCCGCACGCTTCAGGAAGACCAGGACAAACTTCAGGCGGCCGGCAACACCCTGATCTTTGCCCCGTCCGCGGAAGAGGTCTACCCGGAAGGCCTTGCCAACCAGACCCAGGTCGTTGTGCCCGACGTCAGCGATGGTCACTGCGGCGCCAGCCGCCCGGGCCACTTCGAGGGCGTGGCCACCGTGGTCACCATGCTGTTCAATATGGTCCAGCCCGACCTGGCCGTGTTCGGCGAGAAGGACTTTCAGCAACTGGCGGTGATTCGCAAACTGACACGGGATCTGTTCATACCCGTTGAGATCATTGGCGCACCGACCGTTCGCGACGACGACGGTCTCGCAAAAAGCTCGCGCAACGGCTACCTGTCACAGGACGAGCGAACGCGGGCTCCGGTGATACACCAGACCCTGCAACAGACCGCAGGGGCGCTCATACAGGGCGCCACCGACTACGCGGAACTGGAGCAGCAGGCGCTGACCGCGCTCACTCGGGCAGGGCTGCGACCGGACTATTTCAACATCGCCAACAGCCTGACCCTGAAGCCTGCCCAGCCAGGCGATACCCAGTTGACCATTCTGGCGGCTGCGTTTCTCGGAACCACCCGGCTGATCGACAACGTATCGATTCAACGCTAATTCAACCAGGAAGGATTCCGACGTGACCGAGGCCACTGCACCGCTTACCCGCACCACCGAATGGCAGACCCTGGTGGATCATCAGCAGGCCATGAAAGCCGTGCACATGCGGGACCTGTTCGACCGGGATCCCCAGCGGTTCGAGCGCTACTTCGCGGAAGCGGCCGGGTTGTCACTGGATTACTCGAAAAACCTGATTACCGACGACACCCTGGCCCACCTCATGGCACTGGCCAGGCGCTGTCGGCTACCCGCCAAAATTGAAGCCATGTTCCGGGGTGACCGGATCAACAACAGCGAAAATCGCCCGGCCCTGCACACCGCCCTGCGCAACCTGTCCGATGAGGTCATTGAGGTGGACGGCAGCGACATCATGCCGGAGGTGCGCAGCACTCTTGCGCGGATGGAAGAGTTTGTCTGGCGGGTTCGCAGCACCCAGTGGCGCGGCTTCACCAACAAGCCGTTTACCGACGTGGTCAGCATCGGGATTGGCGGCTCGTTCCTCGGCCCGAAACTGGTGTCCGCGTCCCTGAAACCCTACTGGCACGGTCGCCTGAACTGTCATTATGTGGCCAATATTGACGGCAGCCACATCACCGAGGTCCTCAGGCACATCAACCCGGAAACCACCCTGTTCCTGATCCAGTCAAAGTCATTCCGCACCCAGGAGACCCTGGAGAACACCCGGGTGGCACGGGAATGGTTCCTTCACAATGGTGGTTCAGAGGAGCGCATCGGCAAGCACTTTGTGGCGGTCACCGCGAACACGCCGGAAGCCGTTCGCTTTGGTATCGCCGAGGAAAACATCTTCCCCATGTGGGACTGGGTCGGTGGCCGCTACTCGCTCTGGTCTGCCATCGGGCTACCCACGGCCCTGACGATCGGCATGGACAATTTTCGCGCCTTGCTGTCAGGCGCTCACGCCATGGACAAACACTTCCGCACGGCGCCTCTGGAGCAGAATCTGCCGGTCTTGATGGCCTTGCTTGGCGTCTGGTACGGCAATTTCTGGGGCGCCGACGCCCACGCCATCCTGCCTTACGATCATTACCTGAGAGGGCTCCCGGCACACCTGCAACAGCTTGATATGGAGAGCAACGGCAAGTGCGTCACCCGTGACGGGACCCCGGTCGATTACGAGACCGGTCCGATCATCTGGGGCGGTGCCGGTGCCAACGGTCAGCATGCCTACCATCAGCTTCTCCACCAGGGCACCAAGCTGTCACCGGCGGACTTCATTATCCCACTGCACACCCACAATCCGGTTGCCGATCACCACGCCATCCTGTTCGCCAACTGCCTGAGTCAGACCCAGGCCCTGATGCGCGGCAAAACCAAAGCCGAGGCAATCCGCGAGCTGGAAGCGGAAGGCCTGGACCAGGCCGCCATCCGGCAGCTTGCGCCTCACAAGGTTATTCCCGGCAACAAACCGAGCAACACCTTGCTGTTTGAGCGAGCCACCCCGCGCACGGTGGGCGCACTGATCGCCCTGTACGAACACAAAACCTATGCCCAGGGCGTTATCTGGGATGTTGACTCGTTTGATCAGTGGGGCGTGGAGCTGGGCAAGCAGCTCGGTCAGGATATTCTCACCCGGTTGCTGGACAACGATCCCGACGAGAGCACGACCGACAGCTCAACCGACGGTCTGATCCGGTTGTTCAGGAACCGCCATCTGAATGGTTTCTAGTGCCCCGTCCGGTAAACGCGACCCCAATCAGGCTTGAGACCGCGGGGAAATGACCCGTCCCTGCCAGTTGAACGGCACCGGCCAGAGCTTTTGCTCGCGGTCATAGTGTTGCCAGAGATCGGCGTAGGTTTTGCCGGCCAGCGGATGGACCGCCGTTGGCGCGATCTCCGCCAGCGGCAGCAGCACGAAGGCGTTTTTGAGGATTTCA
>JAWVWU010000331.1:0-3558 GCA_033723595.1 Marinobacter sp.
CTGGTGCTGGCGGCCATTGGCCTGGCCATCACCTTCGGCGTCATGGGCGTGATCAACATGGCCCACGGCGAACTGATCATGCTGGGCGCCTACACCACCTGGGGCATGCAGCAGCTGTTGCCCGGGCAACCCGGCCTGGCTCTGGTTCTGGCCATTCCCGCTGGTTTCCTGGTGTCGGCGCTGGCTGGGGTCGCTATCGAGCGCAGCGTGATCCAGTTTCTCAAGGGCCGGCCCCTGGAGACCCTGCTGGCCACCTTCGGCATCAGCCTCATCCTCCAGCAGCTGGTGCGCACGGTCATCTCACCCCTGAATCGCACCGTGATCACGCCGGACTGGATGAGCGGCTCGGTGATGATCAACGAAGCCCTGTCCCTGACCCTGAACCGGCTGTACGTGATCGGTTTCGCCCTGGTGGTCTTCGCCGGGCTGATGCTGATCATGCGCAAGACCCGGCTGGGCCTGGATGTTCGTGCGGTCACCCAGAACCGGGCCATGGCCCGAGCCATGGGTATCAAGGCCACCCGGGTCGACATCCTGACCTTCGCCCTCGGCTCCGGGGTCGCCGGCCTGGCCGGAGTGGCGCTCTCGCAGATCACCAACGTCGGCCCCAACCTGGGTCAGAACTACATCATCGACTCCTTCATGGTGGTGGTGTTCGGCGGTGTGGGTAACCTCTGGGGCACCCTGGTCGCCGGTCTGTCCCTGGGCACCCTCAACCAGTTACTGGAGCCCTGGGCGGGTGCGGTGCTGGCCAAGATTGTCGTGCTGGTGTTCATCATTTTGTTCATTCAAAAGCGCCCCCGCGGATTGTTTCCGCAAAAGGGCCGCGCGGCGGAGGGTTAGGCGTCATGACTCCATCATCCAATGCCTCCGGCCTGTGGCTGGCACGACCGTTTACCGAACGCTCAACCCAGTGGTTCCTGGCTATCCTCACCCTGGCCGTGGCCCTGGTGACCGTATTGCACCTGGCCCTTCCGGCCAGTAACCCGCTGCACGTCAGCGCCTACACCGTCACGCTGCTGGGCAAGTATCTGTGCTACGCGCTGCTGGCGGTGGCGGTGGATCTGGTGTGGGGCTTCCTGGGCATTCTCAGCCTCGGTCACGGCGCCTTCTTTGCCGTTGGCGGCTACGCCATGGGCATGTACCTGATGCGCCAGATCGGCGATCGAGGCGTCTACGGCAACCCCACGCTGCCCGATTTCATGGTGTTCCTGAACTGGGACAAACTGCCCTGGTACTGGCACGGCTTCGACATGGCGTGGTTTGCCTTTGTCATGGTGCTGCTGGCGCCGGGCCTGCTGGCGCTGGTGTTCGGCTTCCTGGCGTTCCGCTCGCGGGTCACCGGGGTGTACCTGTCGATCATCACCCAGGCGCTGACCTTTGCCCTGATGCTGGCCTTCTTCCGTAACGAAATGGGTTTTGGGGGCAACAACGGCCTGACCGACTTCAAGGACATCCTCGGTTTTAACCTGCGCACGGACGCCACTCGTCTGGGGCTGTTCATCGCCACCGGCGTCGCGCTGGGACTGGGTTACGTGATCTGCCGGGCGATTGTCGGCAGCAAACTGGGCCGGGTCAGCATCGCCTGCCGGGATGCCGAAGCCCGCACCCGCTTTCTCGGCTACCGGGTCGAGCGGGTGCAGCTGTTCGTGTTTGTGGTGTCCGCCATGCTGGCCGGTGTGGCCGGCGCGCTCTACGTGCCGCAGGTCGGCATCATCAACCCCAGCGAATTCTCGCCGCTGTTCTCCATCGAGGTGGTGGTCTGGGTGGCCCTGGGCGGCCGCGCCACGCTCTACGGGGCGGTGATCGGCGCAATCCTGGTGAACTACGCCAAAACCGTGTTCACCGGGGTCATGCCGGACGCCTGGCTGTTCGCCCTGGGCGGCCTGTTCGTGCTGGTGACCGTGCTGCTGCCCAAGGGCATCGCCGGGCTGATCAGCCGTCGTCGTAACGCGCAAGCCAACAGCGGCCAGGAGGCGGCAGCATGAGCATCATGTCTGAACTGAGCCATCGTGACCGGGTGTTCGAGTTCCTGGCTCCCGTCGCCTCACCGGTGGACGTCCGCCACGGCCCGATCCTCTATCTCGAGGGTGTCAACGTCAGCTTTGACGGCTTCAAGGCCATCAACAACCTGAACCTGACCGTCGACGACGGCGAGCTGCGCTGCATCATCGGCCCCAACGGCGCCGGTAAAACCACCATGATGGACATCATCACCGGCAAAACCCGCCCGGACACCGGCTCGGTCTGGTTTGGCAGCCGCCATAACCTGCTGCGCCTGAACGAGCCGGACATTGCCACCCTCGGCATCGGCCGCAAATTCCAGAAGCCAACCGTGTTCGAAGCCCTGACCGTGTTCGAGAACCTGGAGCTGGCGCGGGCGACCGACAAATCGGTGATTCCGACGCTGACCGCCCGCATGACCGGCGAGCACCGTGACCGTATCGAAGAGGTCATGTCGATGATCGGCCTGACCGAGCTCTACCACCGTGCCGCAGGGATTCTCTCCCACGGCCAGAAACAGTGGCTGGAGATCGGCATGCTGCTGATGCAGAAGCCGCGCCTGCTGCTGGTGGACGAACCGGTTGCCGGCATGACCGAACAGGAGATGGAGCGCACCGCCGAACTGCTGACCGGGCTGGCGGGCAAACAGTCCGTGGTGGTGGTCGAGCACGACATGGGCTTCGTCCGCTCCATCGCCCGCACCGTGACCGTGTTGCACCAGGGCAGCGTGCTGGCGGAGGGCACCATGGACCAGGTCTCCAACGACCCCAAAGTGATCGAAGTCTACCTGGGGGAGGGCGCCTGATGCTGACCATCAACAAGATCAACCAGTTCTACGGCGAGAGCCACACCCTCTGGGACCTGGAGCTGGACGTACCCAAAGGCCAGTGCACCTGCGTCATGGGCCGCAACGGCGTCGGCAAGACCACCCTCCTCAAGTGTGTGATGGGGGAGGAAACCGTCAAGAGCGGCAGCGTGATCTACCGGGGCGACGTGGAGCTCACCCGAAAAGCCCTGGAAGACCGGGCCCGGCTGGGCATCGGGTACGTACCCCAGGGCCGGCAGATCTTCCCGCTGCTGACCGTCGAAGAAAACCTGCGCACCGGCCTCGCCGCCCGCGCCGATGGCGGCAAGCAGATTCCCGAACGCATCTACCAACTGTTCCCGGTGCTCCGGGAAATGGGCCAGCGCCGGGGCGGTGACCTCTCGGGCGGCCAGCAACAGCAACTGGCCATCGGCCGCGCGCTGGTCATTGAACCGCAACTGCTCATTCTGGACGAGCCGGGGGAGGGCATCCAGCCCAACATCGTGGCCCAGATCGGCGAGGTCATCCGCCGGCTGATCGAAGAGGACGGCCTGACCGTGCTGCTGGTGGAACAGAAACTGCCCTTCGCCCGCAAGTACGCCGACAGGTTCGTGATCATGGATCGCGGTCGCCGGGTCGCCGAAGGCGGCATTGGTGAACTCTCCGATGAACTCATCAAAAAGCACCTGACGGTATGACCATCTACACGCCCATCCCGTCCGCCCGGTCACCGGCGCCCGACAGCGGCC
>JAWVWU010000332.1:0-3557 GCA_033723595.1 Marinobacter sp.
CAGTTGCCGGAAAATGCCCGTGCGTATATCCGGTTCCTGGAACAGCAGATTGAAGCGCCCATCGACATCATTTCCACCGGGCCGGATCGGGTGGAAACCATCGTCATGCGTCATCCTTTCGGCAGCTGATGCCGGCGCCGACCGACCCCGCTACCGGGGTCGGTCGGGTCACCTCTGCGCGATGAGCGTTGCCCGTTTCGGGCCCGGGTAGCCCTCGATGGTTCGGGTCGGGTCGTCCGGGTCCAGAAAGTTTTCCAGCGACTGGAACTGCATCCAGTCGGTTGATCGCTGCTCAGCCGTGGTGGTGGTCGTCACATCCACCAGCCGAGCGTTTCGGAACCCCGTTCGGTCCAGCCATCGTAACAGCGTGTCGCAGCTTGGCAGAAACCAGACGTTGCGCATCAATCCATAGCGGTCCGCCGGCATCAAGCTGTAACCCTCGGGGCCGTCCACCACCAGTGTTTCCAGCACCAGTTCGCCTCCTTCCCGCAGGGTGTCCCTCAGTTCAAGCAGGTGATCCAGCGGCGAGCGCCGGTGATACAGCACGCCCATGGAAAAGGTGGTATCAAACGTCCCGAGGCGGGGCGGCAGATCTTCCCCGCGAATCGGCAGCAGATCGACAGGCGGCTCCCCCAGATAACGCTTTACACTCAGAAACTGACACAGGAACAGCAGACCCGGGTCGACACCGATAACCCGGCTGGCGCCGGCGCCGTACATGCGCCAGCAGTGGTAGCCAGAGCCACAGCCAACATCCAGAACCCGCCGGCCGGACAGGTTCGACAGGTGGGGGGCAACCCGGTCCCATTTCCAGTCAGAGCGCCACTCGGTGTCGATGGTCACACCGAAAAAATCGAATGGCCCTTTCCGCCAGGGCATCAGGCCACGGAGGGCCGTTTCGAGCTGCTGTCGGGTCGCATCGTCCAGTAGCTGCCCGGTGCGCAGGGTAATCGCCGCCCGATCCAGTTCCGCGTCGACCGGCGCCAGGGGCGGGCACTGATCGAGTGCGGCTGCCCAGCGGGCCATGTCGCCATGGGGCTGGTCCTCGAAACGGCGGGTCAGCTGGCGTCGCAGCCGCGCTACCCAATTGCCCAGGCCGTCTTTTTCGAGCGCGTCGAACAGGGGCTGATAGCAGGTTTGCCAGTCAAAGATCGTCATGAATGGATCCGTATCAGGGTGTCTTGAGCGCCAGCATGGAGACAAAGTTAAAGCATTGGTACCACACCACGACCTCGGTGAAGCCGGCCGAGAGCAGCCGCTCTCGATGGGTGGCGATGGTCTCGGGGATCAGGACCTGCTCGAGGGCCGAGCGTTTCTGGCTGATTTCGAGGTCGGAGTATCCGTTGGCCCGCTTGAACTCATGATGCAGGTGTGTCTGGGTCGCCTGTTCTGACGCTGATTCGAAACGCACTTTTTCGGACAGGATCAGAACGCCACCGGGCCGCGTGGCTTGCGCTATTCGCTGCAGCAGGGGCTGGCGCTGCGCCGGTTGCACAAATTGCAGAGTGAAATTGAGCGTGGTGACCGAGGCATCGTGAATGTCCGTGGTCAGGATATCCTCGCAGCGTAGCGTGACCGGCTGGGGGTGGTCATCCAGGGCAATGTAGTGCTGACATCGCTCGATCATGGCAGCGGAATTATCGACACCGACCAGCGTACAGTCGTCGCACTGAAGCCCGTGGCGCATGGCCAGGGTGGACGCTCCCAGAGAGCAGCCCAGGTCGTAGCATTGGCTGCCTGGCTGGGCGTACTGCTCGGTAATAATGCCGATCATCGGCACAATGGTGGTGTAACCGGGCACAGAGCGGCGAATCATGTCCGGAAAGACCCGGGCGACCGCACTGTCGAAGCGAAAATCCGATGGCGGCTGCGCCTGGGCGAAGAGGCGATCGGTTTCAGAGCTCGTCATGACTTACGGTTTCCTCGCTGGTGGCGTCGACTGGGAGACAGCGGGGCAGCGTACCCCACGGTTCTTGTAATCCACCAGCAAGCCCAGAAACTGCGGATCAGAGGCAGCGGCCACGGCCATGAAACCGTTCTGACACACCGCGTAGAGTTCTCCGGACTTGGGGGACATGCGAAACGATTCGCCGGGTTTGACATTAATCGCGCGGAATTCTCCGACGGTAATGTTGTCCTTGTTTCGTGAGTGGTCGATACGTCCACTTATTTCCAGGGCCAGCACGGTAATGATGATCGTTGCCACCACGACCACGATCAGGGTCTGGATGCTGTAGCGTGGCTCTGGTTCACTCATTGGCGTTTCCCCTGTTCGTCTTTCCGGCACGCAAGAAACCTGTCAGCCCTGGCCCGGAATCGACACGGACGGGCTTTGCAATGCCGCGAGTTGCTCTCTCAGTGCCAGTATCTGATCGGACCAGAAGCGGCCCTGGGTAAACCAGGGAAAGAAACGCGGAAACGCCGGATCGTCCCAGCGCCTCGCCAGCCAGGCGCAGTGGGCGATCTGCCGGTAGCATCGAAGGGGTTCGATCAGATGCCGTTCCCGGCGGTTGAATGACCGGAACATTTCGTAACCTTCCAGCAGTTCGCCGAACTGCGCTCCCTGGTCGGCGGCATCGCCGTTGAGCAGGAGCCAGAGATCCTGGATGGCCGGTCCGGTGCGGCAATCGTCCATATCGACAAACAGCATCTGTTCATCGCGAACCAGAATATTACCGCCATGGCAGTCGCCATGGATCCGGATCATGTCGACCGTGCCGGCATCTTCGATTCGATGGGCGCAGTGCTCAATCAGATCAGGTATCAGGCTGTCCCAGGCTGCCCGCAGGTCATCGGGCACCCAGTTGTGTTCGGTCAGGTAGCGGCTGTTGTCCACAATGCCCGGGAGGATTGCCAGCTCGGGCCGCACCGCAAAGGAGCCGGCCGCGCCCCGGTTGTGGAGCTGGCCGAGCCACTGGCCCAATCGGTAAAGTGTGTCGGTTGTGCTGGTGTCCGGCGCCTGGCCTCCGTGCTGGTCAAACACCGCGAACAGAAAATCACCGTGCTGGCCGAGCGTGTCTCCCGACGGCATGGACAGCGGTCCGACCAGTGGAATGTCGGCCGCTACCAACTCACAGGAAAACGCATGCTCTTCCCGGATCTGGGCCTCGCTCCAGCGCCCTGGCCGATAGAACTTGGCGATGATCGGGCGACGGCCCTCAATGCCCACCTGGTACACCCGGTTCTCATAGCTGTTCAGGGCAAACAGTCGTCCATTGATCTCAAAGCCGGCGGCTTCGACCGCGTCCAGAATGGCGTCCGGAGTCAGGGCGACGTAAGGGTGAGTGCTGGAGATCATAAAGTCCTATTAACGGAGCGCTGTCCGGGTGTCGCGCATGGCGCTGAGGTGGTACCAGTTTTCGTCGAGTTCCCAGCGAATTCGTGAGATAGACGGCGATGCCAGAACAATGTCACCAGCGCGGGCCTGAACGTGAGCAAATTCCCGCTCGGCGCGCTGCCAGTCCCGATGATTATCCGTCAGCGTACCCAGACTCGGGAAAAGCGCTCTGAGCGCATCCCGGGTGGCGACGTCGTGGGATCGCAATGAGCTCATCACC
>JAWVWU010000333.1:0-3550 GCA_033723595.1 Marinobacter sp.
AGCCCTGAACCGGCGCCGGCAGAGCCTTCCGCCCAGCCAGAGCCCTCCGCGCCGCCAGAGCCGTCCGCCCCGCCAGCTGCCGACACAACGGAGTCACAGGCGGTGCCCGAAACACCGGCTCCGGCGCCCAAGCATGAGCCGGATGCGATAGAGGAATCGCAGGGCGCGGGCCTGTCCACGCAGACACTGATGCTGGCCGGTGGCGGTGTCGCCGTGCTGCTGGCGATTCTGGGAGGGGTGTTCTGGTGGCGCCGTCGTAGCGCCGGCGCTGCGTCCGGTGAGCCTGAGCCTCCGGTGGCCGCCGCGCAGGCGGAAGAGGAATTACCGACCCTCGATCCGGACACGGATGGTGAGGCTCCGGAAACAGGGGATGAACCAGAACCAGAACCAGAACCAGAACCAGAACCAGAACCAGAGGTGGAGGTGCCTCAGCTGGAGCCTGAGCCCGAGCTTGAGCCTGAGACAATCCCGGAACCGGAACCGGTCGAAGAAGACGACGTGCCGAAGCTGGACGAATTGGCGGAAGACGATATCGAGCAGATTATCCAGCAGGCCGAACAAGCCGAGCAGGCACGAGCGACGGAAGAGGACGCCATCCCTCTGGCCACCGATGAGGCTGAGCCTGAGCCCGATGAACCGGCGGACAAGCCGGACGAAGAGGAGAAGGATATCTTCGATATGGAAGACTTCGACCTGTCGGATATCGACGACCTGCCGGATCTGGACGAGTCAGACCCGGGCGACCGTAAAAAGGATTGACGTCCGGTCTCTTAGGCGATGGTTTTGTGTGCCGGTGCAAGCCCTTATAATCCGGCTCAACGAATGATGAATTCAACGAACAACACCACAGAACAGGATTGACTGATATGAAGTTTACCGGTACCGAGAATTACGTTGCCACGGATGACCTGCAAATGGCCGTGAACGCAGCCATTTCACTCCAGCGGCCACTGCTTATCAAGGGCGAACCGGGGACCGGTAAAACGCTGCTTGCCGAAGAAATGGCCTCTGCATTGGGCATGCGACTGATTCCGTGGCACATCAAGTCCACCACCAAGGCCCAGCAGGGCCTGTACGAATATGACGCCGTCTCGCGCCTGCGTGACTCGCAGCTGGGTGACGAGAAGGTCAAGGACATCAGCAACTACATTCTTAAAGGCAAGCTGTGGGAAGCCTTCGAGTCGGATGAGCAGGTGGTGCTGTTGATTGATGAAATCGACAAGGCCGACATCGAATTCCCCAATGATCTGTTGCTGGAGCTGGATCGGATGGAATTCTTTGTTTATGAGACCCGTCAGCAGGTCCGGGCCAAGCATCGACCGGTCATTGTGATCACCAGTAACAACGAGAAAGAGCTGCCCGACGCGTTCCTGCGCCGCTGCTTCTTCCACTACATCAGCTTCCCGGACCGGGAAACCATGCAACAGATCGTGGATGTTCACTTCCCGAATCTTCAGAAAGAGGTGGTCCGGGACGCACTGGAAGTGTTCTTCGATGTGCGCAAGGTACCTGGCCTCAAGAAAAAGCCGTCGACGTCCGAACTGATCGACTGGCTGAAACTGCTGATGGCGGATGAACTGTCGGCGAAGATGCTGCAGGAAAAAGACACCAGCTCCGCCCTGCCGCCGTTGTACGGCGCCCTGGTCAAGAACGAACAGGACGTGCACCTGCTGCAGAAACTGGCCTTCATGGCGCGTCGTCGCAGCTGAGGCCGGCACTGACTACGTGACACCCGGAATGGTTCCGAGGGCAGGGGGCAGCCTATGTTGATTGATTTTTTTATGGAGGTCCGTCGGGCGCGAGTCCCGGCGAGCCTCCGGGAATTGCTGGATTTGCTCGAGGCAATCCAGAACCGCCTGGCATTCGCCAACATGGAGGAGTTCTATTACCTGGCACGTTTGTGTCTGGTCAAGGACGAACGCCACTATGACAAGTTTGACCGGGCGTTCGAAGCCTACTTCAAGGGCATCGAAAACCTCGATGACCTGATGCAGGCGCTGATCCCGGAAGACTGGCTCCGGGCTGAGTTCGAGAAGCAGCTCAGCGAGGAAGAAAAGGCGAAAATCGAGTCACTCGGGGGCCTGGAAGAGCTCATCGAGGCTTTCAAAAAGCGCATGGAAGAGCAGAAAGAACGACACGAAGGCGGCAACAAGTGGGTCGGAACCGGCGGTACCTCACCGTTCGGTGCCAACGGCTACAATCCGGAAGGGTTCCGTATTGGCCAGAAAGACGGTCGCCACGGACGCGCCGTCAAGGTCTGGGAGAAACGCAGTTTCCGGGACCTCGACGACAGCATCACGTTGGGCATCCGTAACATCAAGGTGGCGATGCGACGGCTGCGTAAATTTGCCCGACAGGGGGCTGCCGACCAACTGGATATGGACGACACCATCCGGTCGACCGCCCGCAACGCCGGCTATCTGGATCTGAAGATGGTGCCTGAGCGGCACAATGCGGTGAAGGTGCTGATTTTCTTCGACGTGGGCGGCTCTATGGATCCGCACGTGAAGGTGTGCGAAGAGTTGTTCTCGGCGGCCCGTGCCGAGTTCAAGCACATGGAATACTTCTACTTCCATAACTTCATTTACGAGAGTGTCTGGACACAGAATGTCCGTCGGTTGCACGAGACAACGAGCACCTGGGACATCATCCACAAGTATACGCCGGACTATAAGGTGATCTTTGTGGGTGATGCCACCATGGCCCCTTACGAGATTGCCCAGCCGGGCGGGTCGATTGAGCACTGGAACGAGGAAGCGGGTGCGGTCTGGTTCCAGCGTTTGATGGATCATTTCCGCAAGGTGGTCTGGATCAACCCGTTGCCGGAGAGCTACTGGGGGCGGGGTGGATCGCTGGGCATGACCCGACAACTGGTCAATGAGCAGATGTATCCCCTGACCATTGAGGGCCTCGAATCGGCCATGCGACAGCTCAGCAAGTGAGGAAAAAAGCCGACGCGGTTGAGGCGCGTCGGCCAAGCTCGGCGTATAAAACGGTAATGACTGGCGTACAGCGTTACCGCATTTCTGATTTTGCAAACTCCAAGCCATGATATTCAGGTTATTGATAAACTGGAAATAACTGCATTTTCCGTTTTTCAATATCAGCAATGGCCCTGCCGTACAGCGCTCGCCTGTAAAGCTTTTCGACAAGTCAGTTTCTGATTTGGTGATCTGTATACCGTTCTTGTCTGAAACCCGGTGTTACCCTTTCTGTACATTTGTTACAAAAGATTGCGGGGTTCGTTGGCGGTCATGTCTGAGCGATGCTTCAAAGTCGTAAAAATGCGGTGGCCGGCGCTGGTGTTTGCGTTGGCAGTGGTATCGCCGCATGTGTTCGGCGACAGCCTGGATCATGATATCGACGCGCTTGCTCGAGACGTGTCGGACCTCAGCCAAACCCTGTACGGCGTCGAGAACGCGATGCTGTTTCCCGCCGACACCCGCGTCGCCGTGTATCTCTCCGTCGCTGATCGCGATTCGTTTGTGCTCGATTCCGTGGAGCTGTCCATCAACGACCAGCCGGCTATTTCGCACCTTTACACGGATCA
>JAWVWU010000334.1:0-3546 GCA_033723595.1 Marinobacter sp.
ACCCAGCCACCCAGGGCATTCACGTCCAGACCCCTGCCGTCGTTGGTCAGCAGCGCACTGCCAATTTTCACCACCAACCGGCGTGCTCGGGCTACCTGGGAACGCTCGCTCATACCCACCTCTGCCTATTCGGGCGCGTAGACGACTTCAACGCCGTCCTCATCGTCGTCGTCATCGTCATAATCATCGGCCTCGCGCGCCGCCCGACGGGCCTGCTTTTCGGCGGCAATCTGCGCCCGGGCCTCTTCGTCCATGCGACGCTGACGCTGTGCCTCCTGCTCGGCCACCTCGGGATTCTCCGCTTCTTCCTCTGCACGGCGCTCAATCCAGCGCATAACGGCCTGGCAAAGCGGCCGGGTACCCTCCCCTGACAGAGCGGAAATCCTGAACACAGGTCCCTGCCAGTCAAGCTCGTTGATAATGGCCTGACAATGGGCCTCCTGCTCATCCTCGGCGAGCATGTCGACCTTGTTCAGCACCAGCCAACGCTCGCGGCCGGCCAGCGTCTCACTGAACCGCTCCAGCTCCCGCTCAATCGCCCGAACGTTATCCGCTGGCGAGGAGGCATCGAACGGCGCCACGTCTACCAGGTGCAACAGCAGCCGAGTACGGACCAGATGCTTCAGAAAGCGGATACCCAATCCGGCGCCGTCAGCCGCACCCTCGATCAGCCCGGGTATATCAGCGATCACGAAACTCTGGTGCGCCTGGACGCTGACCACACCAAGATTGGGCACCAGCGTTGTGAATGGGTAGTTGGCCACTTTGGGCCGGGCCGCCGACACCGCCCGGATAAACGTCGACTTGCCGGCATTGGGCAGCCCGAGAAGCCCGACGTCGGCGACGACCTTCAACTCCAGGCGCAGATTCCGGAATTCACCGTCAGAGCCCTTGGTGGTCTGGCGGGGTGCGCGGTTCACCGAGGACTTGAAACGGGTATTACCCAGCCCGTGGAAGCCGCCCTGGGCCACCTTCAGGCGCTCACCGGGACGCGTAAGATCGCCCAGCACTTCATGGGTATCCATATCGACCACCGTGGTACCCACCGGGACCGGCAACACCAGGTCTTCGCCCTTGCTGCCAGAGCAGTTACGCCCGCTGCCACCCTCACCGGTCTGGGCTTTGAATTTGCGCTGAAAGCGGTAATCGACCAGCGTATTCAGCGCCTCGGCAGCTTCGAGGTAAACGGACCCACCATCACCACCGTCGCCGCCATCCGGACCGCCACGGGGCACGTATTTCTCCCGCCGAAAACTGAGGCAACCGTGGCCACCTTTACCCGCTTCCACCTGAATGGTGGCTTCATCGACAAATTTCATTATTCACCCGCCGGGGAGCAGCGCGCGGCAACGTGCTGTGCGCGTCTGCAAATCATACAAAAAAACCAGGCCCAACAACCAAAAAAGCCCCGCGAGCCTCAGAGAAGCACTGCGGGGCCTTTCGGTTCGTCAGAACCGGAGATCGTCAGCTCAAGCGGCTGGAACGATGCTCACGAACTTGCGGTTCTGGGGACCTTTGGTCTCGAACTTGACCTGACCGTCTGCTTTCGCGAACAGTGTGTGGTCACGACCCAGACCCATATTCGAACCGGCGTGGAAACGGGTTCCGCGCTGACGAACGATGATTGCGCCGGCGGTCACGGTCTCGCCGCCAAAGCGCTTCACACCAAGTCGTTTCGACTCTGAATCGCGACCGTTACGGGTACTACCTGCTGCCTTCTTGTGAGCCATTGCTAGCCTCCTCGTGTTCGGGGGTTAACCGAGAGCCTCAGCCCTTGATACCCGTGATCTTGACTTCAGTAAACCACTGACGGTGGCCCTGACGTTTCATGTGGTGCTTGCGACGACGGAACTTGATGATCTGGATCTTGTCCGCGCGACCGTGGCTGACCACTTCAGCCGTAACCTTGGCTCCGTCGACGACCGGGGCGCCAACCTGAACCTTGTCGCCATCTGCAATCAGCAGAACGCGATCAAATTCAACATTGCCACCGGTTTCGACTTCCAGCTTTTCCAGCTTGAGCGTCTCGCCTTCGGTGACCCGGTGCTGCTTGCCACCGCTTACAATTACTGCGTACATGGAGTTTCTCCGCTAAATGACCCATCCCTGCTCTTATCCACCTGGTTCTAAGGGAGGCGCTCTGGCGACCCTATAGCAGGGAGCGCAGGTTGGGATGAGTTTGGGCGCGTGATTGTACGAAAAGCCGCCGGGCATTACAAGCCAAGTTGACACCGGTGTGAGCAATACCTAGCATTGCCGCGACCTGCCACCTTTTAACCTTCAACTGGATCAGCCGCATGACAGCGCAGCGCATCTACGACACCGTCGCGAATGACTTCTCCCGCGTCAACGATCTGATCAGGCGGCGGCTTGCGTCGGACGTGCCGATGGTTGAGAAAATCGCCCAGTATATTGTCGACAGCGGCGGCAAGCGGTTGCGGCCATTGCTGGTGTTGTTGACAGCCCGGGCAACCGGCTACACAGGGGATGATCACCTGAAGCTGGCAGCCGTGATCGAGTTTCTGCACACGGCAACGCTGTTGCATGATGATGTGGTGGACACCTCTGACCTGCGCCGCGGCAAGGCGACCGCGAACGCCCGATGGGGCAACGCGCCCAGCGTGCTGGTCGGCGATTTCCTGTACTCAAGAGCGTTCCAGATGATGGTCGAATTGCAGAGCCTGCCGATCATGGATGTGCTGTCCAAGGCCACCGTCGTGATCGCCGAAGGTGAAGTCCTGCAACTGGTCAACGTCAAGAACCCGAATCTCACGGAGTCACAGTACATGGAGGTCATCCACAACAAGACCGCCATGCTGTTCGAGGCCGCATCGCACACCGGCGCACTGCTGACGAACGCGCCTGACCAGCTCGCCCGGGCCATGAAAGACTTTGGCACGCACCTGGGTCTGGCATTTCAACTGGTCGACGATGTTCTGGACTACCGCGGCGATGCAGCCGCCATGGGCAAAAATGTCGGCGACGACCTGGCCGAGGGCAAGGTCACCCTGCCTCTGATCCATGCCATGGAGAACGGTGACGATCCCACCCGGCAGTTAATCCGCAAGGCCATCCGCCAGGGTGGGCTGGACGATCTACCCGCTATTATCGGGATTGTTGAGCAGTCAGGTGCGCTTGATTACACCCTGGCCCGCGCCCGGGAACAGGCAGAAAAAGCCAGCGCTTGCCTGAACTTACTGCCGCCATCGGCACACCGTGATGCCCTGAGCGACCTCACCGACCTGGCCGTCGCGCGGGTCAGCTGACCCGCGTTTCCGGTGCCTGTCAAAGCGGCTCCGGCCCCAGCGAATCGCGCCCGTGCGGCGCTGAGAAATCCAGCCGGGGGCCGACAGGAACGATCTGGGTCGGATTGATGGTCCGCTGGCTCACGTAGTAGTGACGCTTTATTTGTTCAAGATCCACCGTCTCCGCGATGCCCCGAACCTGATACAGATCTCTCATATAGCCTGACAGGTTGGCGAACTCGGCGAGTCGGTTCCGGTTGCATTTGAAGTGGCTGTAATAGACGGCATCGAAGCGGATCAG
>JAWVWU010000335.1:0-3544 GCA_033723595.1 Marinobacter sp.
CTGCGGGCCGGGCTGTCCGAGAACGTCAGCTACGTGGTGCAGCGGCTCTCAATACATTACGCCGTGGCCGGCAAGCTTGATGATGAACTGCGGGTCAGTGCCAGGCTGGTCGGTTGCGGACGGGTATGGATGGAATTTCAACAGCAGGTCGTGCGTGCCGGCGATGGCGCGCTGCTTGCCGAGGCGACGGTAAAAATCGCCTGCGTCTCACTGGATAGCGGACGTCCGCGCAGACTTCCGGAATCAATCATCGCGCTGGCCCCTTAGCACGCCGGCACAACGCCACTTAATCAACTGCAAATAGCCAGGAGTAGGAAGGTGGAGTCAGATCTTTCAGTTTGGTCACTGGTCGCCAACGCGGGCCTGCTGGTGAAACTTGTCATGCTGTTACTGCTGATGGCGTCCATGGTGTCCTGGGCGCTCATCTTCCAGCGCGTACAGGTCTTCCGGAAGGCAAAGCGCGCGCAGCGTGAATTCGAGGAACGCTTCTGGTCTGGCATGGATCTCGGGCAGCTCTACCGGGACGTCAATGCCGAGCCGACCCCGTTCTCCGGAATGGAAGCGGTGTTCCGCGCAGGCTTCAAGGAGTTTTCACGGCTACGGCAGCAGAGCCGCGACGCCGATGCGGTCATGGAGGGCGCTCAGCGGGCCATGCGCGTGGCGTTTTCCCGGGAACAGGAACGGCTCGAGGCACACCAGCCGTTTCTGGCCACAGTTGGCTCTACCAGCCCGTATATTGGCCTGTTCGGCACCGTCTGGGGGATCATGAATTCATTCCGGGGCCTGGCTCAGGTCCAGCAGGCGACGCTGGCGACGGTGGCTCCCGGGATATCCGAAGCCCTGATCGCGACCGCCATGGGTCTGTTTGCGGCGATTCCGGCGGTCATTGCCTACAACCGCTTTTCAGCCATGTCCGACGCGCTGCTGAAAAACTATGAAACGTTTGCCGAGGAGTTCTCCAGCATTCTTCACCGGCGTGTCCACAACGGCGGCCAGTCAGGGTCCTGAGCCGGTGAGAGAACGGGGCTTCCGGGAATGACGGTTTCATTGATCAGGAGTGTTCAGTTATGAAAGGTATGGGAATGATGCCCCATGAGCGCCGCAGGCCGATGTCGGAGATCAATGTGGTCCCGTACATCGACGTCATGCTGGTGTTGCTGGTGATTTTCATGGTGACTGCACCCATGCTGACCCAGGGTGTAAAAGTCGACCTGCCGGAAACCACATCGGACCCGATCCAGTCCGAGAAGGACGTGGAACCGATTGTGGTGTCCGTCGATACCAACGGCGCCTACTACCTCGACGTCGGGGGCAAAGCCAGTGACCCCATGTCACTGGCCGATGTTCAGAGTCAGGTCGGCAAGATTCTCGCCGGTCGGACCAAGGGTGAGGTGCTGGTCCGGGGTGACGAGCACGTTGATTACGGCACCGTGGTAAGGTTGATGTCAGCCTTGCAGGGGGCCGGGGCGTCTCAGGTCGGGCTGATCACCGAGGACCGCAAGGTCAAGTAGGGGTTGATGCGTTGTGACTGAGCAAGAACGGGAACCAGCCAGCGCCGGGACTCCGGCCTGGAAATCGCCGGTGACGCTGTCAATTCTGTTGCATGTGCTGATACTGGTAGTCGCCCTGTCCGGGTGGAGCTGGAACAATTCAGTGAAAGAACCGCCGCCCCGGAGTATTTCGGCGCGGCTGGTGAGCAGCCAGCCACCGCAACCGGAGCCGGCGGCAACGCCGCCCAAACCGGACCCGGAGAAAGAAAAGGCGCGCCAGCAGGCCGATGAGAAGCAACGGCTGGAAGAGCAGCGCAAAGCGCAGGAAAAAGCGCGCGAGGAAGCGGCCCGCAAGGAACAGGAAAAGCAGCGCAAGCAGGCAGAGGCCCAGAAAGAAAAGGCGCGCAAGGCTGAGGAAGCGCGGCAAAAAGCGGAAGAGGCGGCCCGGCAGAAAGCCGAAGCCGAGGCCAAGGCCCAGGCCAAAAAGAAGGCCGAGGAAGAGCGCCAGCGCAAGGAAGCCGAACGCAAAGCGGCAGAAGAGCGTCGTAAGCAGGAAGAGGCCGAACGGCTTCGCAAGGAAAAGGCAGCCGAGGCCAAGCGCAAGGCGGAAGAGGAAAAACGCCGCGAGGCAGAGCGAAAATTGAAGGAGCAGCAGCTCGAGGCGCTGGCGGAGTCGGCCAGCAAGCAGCGGGAAGCGGAGCAGCGACGTCAGGCGCAAGAGGCGGCCGCGGCCAAGGCGCGTCAGGCGCAGATGCTGTCCGAGAGCGAAAAGTTTCAGGCATTGATCCGTGATCGCCTGTCCCGGGCCTGGTATCCGCCGTCATCAGCGACCTCGGAGATGACGGCAAAACTGGAGATCACCCTGTTGCCAACGGGTGAGCTGGTGTCGGTCAAGGTAGTCAGCAGCAGTGGCAATACGGCTTTCGATAACTCGGCGTTGAGTGCGGTGAGGGCGTTGCCCCGGTTTCCGGTTCCGGAAGATCAGGCCACCTTTGAACGCTACTTCCGTCGGTTCTCGATTGAATTTAATCCGGAGCGGTTGAAATAAAATGGTAAGACAGATCATGGCAAGGATCAGACGTCCACACGCGCAGGGCCGAACCTGTTGGCGGCTTTTATCCGTGGTACTGCTGGCCACCCTGATGTCCGGGCAGGCCCGTGCTGAACTGCTGATACGCATCACGGAGGGCGCCGATTCTGCGATACCGGTTGCGGTGGTGCCGTTTTCCACTCAGGGGAGCACCATCCCCGGCGACAACGTGGGTGATATTGTGCGGGAAGATCTCGCGATGAGTGGCGAGTTCAAGCCGCTGGCGCCAGAGCGCATGCTGAGTCTGCCGTCGCGCAGCGATAACGTGTACTACCGCGACTGGAGTATGCTGGGACAGCGGTACTTGCTGGTGGGCGAGCTCTCCCGCGAAGGTGACACGGTCAAGGCCCGCTATGAACTGCTCGACGTCAACCGCGAGAAGCGGCTGCTCGGGGAGACCGCGTCGGCAAAAATTGGTGGTATTCGTCAACTGGGGCACTACATCAGTGACAAGGTGTACGAGGCGATCACCGGTGTGCCCGGTGCCTTTTCGACCCGTCTGGCCTACGTGACGCTTGAGACCCAAGGCAAAAAGCGGATCTACAAGCTGCAGGTCAGCGACGTGGATGGCAAGAACTCGACCGTCCGTCTGCGCAGTGACGAGCCCATTTTGTCGCCCGCTTGGTCACCGGACGGTAAGAGCCTGGCCTACGTGTCGTTTGAAACCGGCAAGCCGGCGATCTACATTCACGAATTGGCCAGTGGCAAACGGACAAAAATGGCGTCGTTCCCGGGCCTCAATTCCGCGCCGGACTGGTCGCCTGACGGCCGTTCGCTGCTGCTGACGCTGTCCAAGGACGGCAACGCGGAAATCTATAAAATGGACATTGCCACCCGGGCGCTGACACGCCTGACCAATCACTGGTCGATCGATACCGAGCCGAGCTGGAAAGGCGATGGCAAGGGCTTTGTGTTTACCTCTGACCGGTCCGGTGGGCCCCAAATCTATTACAAGTCATCGGAA
>JAWVWU010000336.1:0-3538 GCA_033723595.1 Marinobacter sp.
ACCGGCAAAGAGCGGGCCATCAAGATGTCGCAGTTGCGTCCGGTCAGCCGCAAGGAGAAGATCGCCTTCCCGATGGTGGTGCTGATCGCGGTGGTTCTGTTTCTGCCAGACGCGGCGCCGCTGCTGGGGATGTTCTGCTTCGGCAACCTGCTGCGTGAGTGTGGGGTGGTGGAGCGTCTGAGCGACACGTCCCAGAATGCGTTGATCAATATCGTCACCATTTTCCTGGGGCTCTCGGTGGGCTCCAAACTCAGCGCGGACAAGTTTCTGGACCTTCAGACCCTCGGCATTCTGCTGCTGGGGATGGCCGCGTTCTGCGTGGGCACCGCCGCCGGTGTGCTGATGGCCAAACTGCTCAATGTCTTCAGCAAGGAGCAGATCAATCCGCTGATCGGATCGGCCGGTGTATCGGCGGTGCCCATGGCGGCGCGAGTGTCCAACAAGGTGGGTCTGGAGGCCAATCCCCAGAACTTCCTGCTGATGCATGCCATGGGCCCCAATGTGGCCGGAGTGATCGGCTCGGCCGTAGCCGCCGGCGTGATGATCAAGCTGCTGGGGTAGGGTTGGAGTCCCGCCCGGGGCGGGAGCCCGGGTTACTGAAAATCCCGGGAGGGAACATTCATGGTCTGGATCAGGTGGCTCAGATCAGACAGTTTGCCTGCAATCACATGCACAATGTCGCCCTCCCGCTCCAGGATACCTTTAACGTGCAGCAGTCGGGCCGTCAGCAGGGGGCGGCGCTGCCGGCGGGCGGTGTTGAGCCAGACCACCACGTTGATGTTGCCGGTTTCATCCTCCAGGGTCACAAAGGTCACTCCGGCCGCCGAGCCCGGTCGTTGCCGGCCGGTAACCAGGCCCGCGACCTGGACGGGCCGACCCGAATCAGCCCGTGTTAACTGTTGGGCATCCAGGCAATGGCGGAAATAACCCTGCTGACGCAGCAGCGCCAGCGGATGACGACCGAGGCTCAACCCCTGGCTGGCGTAATCGGCCAGCACCGTCTGGGCCTCGGTGGGCCGGGGCAGTGCCGGCTCTTCCGGATCTGGCTGTTCAACCGGGGCACCGGACTGATACTCACCCAGGTCATCGCCCAGCGCCAGCGGTGAGCCGGTTTCGTGAGCCAGCAGTTGCCAGTAGGCCTGGTGCCGGTTGTGATTGAAGACGCCGAATGCGCCGGCTCCGGCGAGCTTTTCCATGTCGCCCTGGTTCAGCCGGGCGTGCGTGCGGACCTGGGTCATGTCCCGATAGCCGGTTACCGGACGCGCACTGACCACGGCCTTGCCTGCCCGGGATGACAGCCCCCGCACCAGCCGCAACCCCAGTCGCAGACTCTGGCCATGGTCCTCCAGGGTGTGTTCCCACTGACTCTGGTTGATATCAACCGGGTGAACGGTCACACCGTGGCGCCGGGCATCCTGTACCAGCTGGGACGGTGAATAGAATCCCGTGGGTTGGCTGTTGAGCAGGGCGCAGCAGAATGCGGCCGGGTAATGACACTTGAGCCAGGCCGAGACATACACCAGCAGCGCAAAGCTGGCAGCGTGTGATTCGGGAAAACCGTAACCGCCAAAACCACAGATCTGCAGGTACAGACGTTCGGCAAAGTCGGCGCTGTGCCCGCGCTCGAGCATGCCCTGGATAAGCCGCTCCCGGAAGGGCGTGAGGTCCCCGTGAGCTTTCCAGGCGGCCATGGCGCGGCGCAGCTGATCCGCTTCACCGGCGCTGAATCCGGCCGCCACCATGGCCAGCTTGATGACCTGCTCCTGGAAAATCGGCACACCCAGGGTCCGCTCGAGTACCTGGCGGACCGCCTGGTTGGGATAGTCCACCGGCTCCAGGCCATGCTTGCGCCGCAGATAGGGATGCACCATGTCTCCCTGGATCGGCCCGGGGCGCACAATCGCGACTTCAATGACCAGATCGTAGTAGGTCGAGGGCCTGAGCCGGGGCAACATATTCATCTGGGCGCGGGATTCCACCTGAAACACCCCCATGCTGTCCCCGGTCTGCAGCATGGCGTATACCGCCGGGTCTTCCGGGGGGATATCCGGCATGCTGACGGTACGCCCGCGGAGGGCGCTGACCAGCTCCAGCGCCTTGCGAATGGCCGAGAGCATGCCCAGGGCCAGGATGTCCACTTTCATCAGCCCCAGACTTTCCAGGTCGTCCTTGTCCCACTGGATGACCGTACGATCCGGCATGGCGGCATTTTCCACCGGAACCAGTTCGGCCAGCGGCCCGGCGCTGATGACGAAGCCCCCGACATGCTGGGACAGGTGCCGGGGAAACCCCAGCAGGGTGGTTACCAGAGTGAAAAACTGGTCGGCCACCCGGGGGTTGCGGGTCAGGTTCTTGGCCATGACCTGCTCGCGCCAGTCGGTTTCCCGGTCGCGCCAGTCAATGCCGTTCAGCAGCTGCTCAACCAGCACCGGATCAAATCCCAGGGCCTTGCCCACATCACGAATGGCGCTGCGGGGCCGGTAGCGGATCACAGTGGCGGCGAGGGCCGCCCGCTCACGGCCGTAGCGACGATAAATGTACTGGATGACTTCCTCGCGCCGCTCGTGTTCAAAGTCCACATCGATATCAGGCGGTTCGTTGCGATCCTTTGAAATGAAGCGCTCAAACAGCAGCTCTACCCGTGACGGGTCAACTTCCGTGATGCCCAGGCAGTAGCACACGGCGGAATTGGCGGCCGAGCCGCGCCCCTGGCAGAGAATGCCCTCGCCGCGGGCAAACTCGACGATGTCGTGAATGGTCAGGAAATAGTGCTCGTACCTCATTTCGCCAATCAGTCCCAGCTCTTTCTCGATCAGCGCCCTGACCGGGGCCGGCACGCCGTGCGGGTAGCGCCGCCGGCTGCCGGCTTCCGTCAGCGCTCGCAGCCAGGCGGCGGGCGTCTGTCCGGGCGGGACCAGGTCCGGGGGATATTCATAGCAGAGGCTTCCGGGGTCAAACCGGCACTGATCCGCAATGACCAGGGTTTCTGCCAGCCAGGCGTCGGGAAACAGGCGCTGGAGAACGGGCAGTGGCCGCAGATAACGTTCACCGTTCTGAAACAGGCAATGCCCGGCCTGGTCCAGCGTGGTGCGGTGACGAATGGCCGTGAGGACATCCTGCAGCGGTTGGCGCGCGCGAATGTGAGTATGGACCTGTCCGACGGCGGTGATCCGGCATTGCAAGCGGTCGGCCAGACGTTCCATACGGGCCAGGTAGTCCGTTTCACCGGCTTCGAGTGTGCGGACCGCGGCAATCCAGAACCGGTCCGGGAACCGGGCCTTCAGCCAGAGCCCGCAAGCCGTCATCGGTTCCAGCGCCTGTGATTCACGGGGGGATGGCACCCACAGACACAGGCAGTCGCCCAGGTCATGCTCAACCAGATCAGCCGCTTTGAGCTGATAGTCGCCTTTGACCGCCCGGCGGCGGGCCGTGGTGATCAACCGGCAGAGTTGACCGTATCCGGTCCGGTTACGGGCCAACAGCACAAACGCTGGCGACATGTGACCCGCTGGCGCCTCGTCCAGCTCAAAATAACTGC
>JAWVWU010000337.1:0-3537 GCA_033723595.1 Marinobacter sp.
GAGCACGGAGCCCAGCGCGTATTTGGTGCCGGGGTCCTGCACCGCCAGTTCGACCGCCTCGGATATGGCGATACCCAGGCTGCCGTTGTGATCGGGTGTCTCTGCCAGCACCTTGCGACCGAACTCGGTGAGTTCAGACGGTGACGGCACACAGTGCGCGCCGTAGGTTTCCATGACCGCACGCCGATAGGGCTTCTGGTTGTAGGACACCCGCACCTGGAACACGGTGACGTCGATATCAAACAGCGAGCCGGCGAACGAGAGGGCCGTTCCCCACTGGCCAGCGCCGGTTTCCGTGGTCAGCCGGTGGATACCGGCCTGCTGGTTGTAGAACGCCTGAGGGATCGCGGTGTTGGGTTTGTGGCTGCCCGCGGGACTGACACCCTCATACTTGTAGAAAATTTTCGCGGGCGTGCCGAGGGCTTTTTCCAGCCGGTGCGCCCGATAAAGGGGCGCCGGGCGCCAGAGCCGGTAGACCTCCTGAACCGGCTCGGGAATATCAATCGCGCGCTCGGTGCTGACCTCCTGAGCAATCAGGTCGGCCGGAAACAAGGGCTCCAGATCGGCCGGACCGATGGGCTGGTGGGTACCGGGATGCAGCACGGCAGGCACCGGCTCAGGCAGATCCGCCTGGATGTTGTACCACTGTTTGGGCATCTGGCTTTCATCAAGAAGAAACTTGGTCTGCATGGTGGGTCATTCCATTCACGTTGTTGTTATGAGGTCCCAGAATACCGATTACGGACCTTCATACAAAGTCATGTGACGCGGTTTATACCGTCCCCGACACATCTGCTCCATCACGATGCCTTCCGGAAAAAACACGCACCAGGATGGCGCCAAATCGATTTTGTGGTGCCGCCTCGGCCCCGGACACACGCGCCTCCCCCAATGATTACAAAGCTGTAAGGAAGAAATATCGCTTTGGCACACTTTCTGCTGCACACCATTCGGGTTTGCAACTTTGTCTGATTCAAGACGTCCCGAACGTTCTGATTCACTCATCCAAAACAGAGACCATAACTATGTCCTATCTCGTGCCTTCTGAATTTGTCACCAAAATGGTGGACGCTGGTGAGTCCAAAATTTTCATGTCGACCCGAGACACGCTGATTCGCGCGTTCATGGCCGGCGCCATCCTCGCACTCGCGGCGGTCTTTGCGGTGACCGTCGCCGTCCAGACCGGCGTGTTCCTGATCGGCGCCGTGCTCTTTCCCATCGGCTTCTGCATGCTGTACCTCATGGGCTTTGACCTGCTGACGGGCGTCTTCATGCTGACGCCCCTGGCGCTGATCGACAAACGTCCCGGCGTCACCGTCAACGGCGTTCTGAGGAACTGGGGCCTGGTATTCCTGGGCAACTTTGCCGGCGCCTTGACGGTTGCCGTCATGATGGCCTTCATCTTCACCTACGGCTTCAGCATTGAACCCGGCGCTGTCGGCCAGAAAATCGCCGGTATCGGTGAGGCCCGGACCCTGGGCTACGCGCAGTACGGCGCAGCCGGCTGGTTCACCATCTTTGTGCGCGGCATGCTGTGCAACTGGATGGTTTCCATGGGGGTTGTCGGCGCCATGGTGTCCACCAACGTCAGTGGTAAGGTCATTGCCATGTGGATGCCAATTCTGCTGTTCTTCTTCATGGGCTTCGAGCACTCGGTGGTGAACATGTTCCTGTTCCCGTCTGCCATGATCATGGGCGGCAACTTCTCCATTGCCGACTACTTCATCTGGAACGAGATCCCGACTGCACTGGGCAACCTGGTCGGCGGCCTCGCGTTCACCGGCCTGACGCTCTACAGTACGCACGTCCGGACAGCTCCCAAGCGTAAGCTGGAGCCGGTGCAAGCCAAGCAGTCCCTGGCATCCTGATTCCGGAACTGTCCCGGGTGCGTCAGCGCCCCGGGACCTGTGAGCAGTGCGGGGGCTGGCTTACGCGGTCCGCGCACTGCTCACATTCCCGTTGTGATTGATCGTCCCCCAAACCCTGGCCCTGGTAACCGACCTGTCATGACCCGCCAGCTTCACGTAGCCATCGGACAGTACTCCCACCCGGGCCGTAAGGCGATCAACCAGGATTTTCACGGCGCCGTGGTGCCGCCGGAACCACAGCTCAGTGCCAAAGGCGTCGCTATCGCACTGGCGGATGGCATCAGCAGCAGTGATGTCAGCCAGATCGCCAGCCAGGCGGCGGTGACCAGTTTTCTGGAGGACTACTTCTGCACATCGGAAGCCTGGTCGGTCAAAAAGTCCGCACAGCAGGTGATGATCGCCACCAACTCCTGGCTTCACTCCCAGACCCGCAACAGCGAATTCCGCTATGACCGCGACCGGGGTTACGTCTGCACCCTGAGCGCCATGGTCATCAAATCCCGGGCCGCGCACCTGTTCCACGTCGGTGACAGCCGTATCTATCGCCTCCGCGATCGCGAGTTCGAGCAACTCACCCATGACCACCGACTGTGGATATCCGAGGAAAAGAGCTATCTCAGTCGCGCCATGGGTGCCAGCCCCCACCCGGAAATTGACTATCAGTCAGTGCCCGTGGAAGAAGGCGACGTCTTTATTCTGACCACCGATGGTGTTCACGAGTTCATCAGCCGGGACGACCTGATCGCCAGGCTGGAGTCGGCCGGCGACGATCTGGATGCCGTCGCCCGACAGATTGTCGAGCAGGCCTATGCCAACGGCAGCGACGACAACCTGACGATACAGCTCTTGCGCATCAACCAGGTGCCGGACCAGACCACCCAGGCACTGTATAACGCCTTGCATGAACTGCCTTTGCCGCCGATTCTCGAGGCCCGGCAGACGTTCGACGGATACACCATTGTGCGTGAACTCCACGCCACCAGCCGCAGTCACGTCTACCTCGCCAACGATCACGAAACCGGTGAGGCGGTGGTGCTGAAAACGCCGTCCATCGACCTGCGGGGAGATTCAGCTTACCTTGAGCGGTTCATGATGGAGGAGTGGATCGCCCGGCGCCTGAACAGTCCGCACGTGCTCAAGCCCTGCGCGCAGACCCGCAAACGGCATTTTCTGTACATCGCCACGGAGTATATTGACGGCCAGACCCTGGCCCAGTGGATGATCGACAATCCCCGGCCGGACCTGGCCACGGTTCGCGGTATGGTTGCCCAGATAGCCCGGGGGCTGCGTGCCTTTCACCGGCTTGAAATGCTGCATCAGGATCTGCGCCCCGCCAACGTGATGATTGATCGCTCAGGCACGCTCAAGATCATTGATTTCGGATCAACCCGGGTGGCCGGACTGTCGGAACTGTTGCCGGATGGGACTGTCGACACCCTGCTCGGCACCGCCCAGTACACGGCGCCGGAATATTTCCTGGGTGAGGCCGGCTCCCCCCGCTCGGATCTGTTCTCCCTTGGCGTGATCACCTATCAGATGCTCACCGGCCGGTTGCCTTATGGCGCCGAAGTCGCGAAAGCCCGCACCCGCAGTACCCAGCGTCGGCTGACCTACCAGTCAGCGCTGTCGGATGACCGCGAGATTCCGGCCTGGGTGGATGACGTGCTCA
>JAWVWU010000338.1:0-3516 GCA_033723595.1 Marinobacter sp.
CATGTTGACCAGTTCTTCCACCACCTGAACGTTGGAAGCCTCGGTGGTGCCCTGCTCTATGGTGCCCAGTCCGCCCAGCCCTGCTTCACCCTCGTTGGCGTTGCCACTGGCGTTGGTCTCCCGGTACAGGTTGTTGCCCAGTGCCTGCAGACCCTGCGGGTTGACGAAGTCCACCAGCGTGATCTGGCCCAGATTCACCGGCTGGGCCTGATTGTCCACGACGGCCGTTACGGTACCGTCCTTGCCGACAGTGACCTTGGTGGCGTTGTTCGGGATATTGATGTTGGGCTGAATGGGGTAGCCCTCCGGATTGACGATATCGCCGTCGGAATTGAGCTGGAATTCACCGTCACGGGTGTACGACACGGAGCCGTCCGGCATCAGCACCTGAAAGAAGCCACGGCCGTTGACGGCCATATCCAGCGGCTGATCGGTGACCTGAAGGTTGCCCTGGGAGAACTGCTTGGCCGTGCCCACGATCCGGACACCGGTACCCAGCTGAAGGCCTGATGGCAGCTCGGTGTTCTGGCTGGACAACCCGCCCGGCTGACGGTTGACCTGGTACAGCAGGTCCTGGAAAACCGCGCGGTCGCGCTTGAACCCGGTGGTGTTGACGTTGGCCAGGTTGTTGGAAATGGTGGCCATGTTGGTGTCTTGCGCACTCAACCCGGTTTTACTCACCCACAGTGCTGGATGCATAACGTTCTCCTCAAAATCGCTGGCGGGGATACGGCAAACCGTTGCCGCCTTTTACCGGTGATCCGGTGTCTTAACCCAGGTTCTGCAACAGTCGTGCCGCTGCCTCGGAATTGTCCTTTGCGGTCTTCATGACCTTGACCTGCATTTCAAACTGGCGGGACAGCTGCATATTGGAAATCATTTCTTCCACCGCATTGACGTTCGAGCCTTCGAGGAAACCGGAGACCACGCGCAGATTGCCATCGGCAGGTTCCGGACCGCCAAGGGCGGCATCGGGCTTACGGCGCATATAGCCATCCTCACCCTTTTCCAGCGCCCCGGCTGGCGGATTGACCAGCTTGATACGATCCACTTCCGCCAGCTCATCGGGCTTGGCTCCCACCGGCACAATCGAGATCGTACCGTCGGCACCAATCTGCAGACTCTGGTAGGGCGGCAGCGCGATCGGGCCGCCGTTGCCCATCACCATGTCGCCACTGGCCGTCCTCAACAGTCCGTTGACATCCACCTGAAGGCTGCCGGTGCGGGTGAAAACCTCCTGGCCCTGCTGGTTCTGAACGGACATCCAGCCGTCGCCGTCGACCGCGACGTCAAGATCCCGGCCGGTCTGCATCAGCGCGCCGGCCGTCAGGTCCGTGCCCGGCCGCTCGGTCATGGCGTAGGCCCGGGTCGGCAACTCTTCGCCGAACACCGGCATGCTGCGTGCCTGGGCGAAGTCACGCTTGAACCCGCTGGTATTGACATTGGCCAGGTTATTGGCATGAGCCTGCTGCGCGAGCATGGTCTGCTTGGCGCCGGACATACCTATGAAGAGTGCTTTGTCCATGGGAAGACTCCTGCCGGAATTTTGACTGTTTCCAGGACAGAAGCAGGACTCGTGCCACTATTGAAATTCGGACGGGAAAACTCGAACAGCCCTGGCTGGAACGGTCCGCCAGCCAGGGCTCAAGGCAGGGTTTAACGGAGGTTGATGATGGTCTGAGTGACCGAATCGGCGGTCTCGATGGTCTTGGCGTTGGCCTGATAGTTGCGCTGGGCAATGATCAGGTTTACCAGTTCCGCAGACAGGTCCACGTTGGATTCCTCGACCGAACTGGACTTGATCGATCCCAGGGTCCCGGTGTCCGGCTTACCAATAATCGGTTGACCGGACTCAAAAGTTTCCACCCAGCTGGTTTCCCCGACAGGCGACAAGCCCGAGGTGTTATTGAATGACGCCAGCGCCACCTGCCCCAGGGTCTGTGACTGCCCGTTCGTATAACGCGCGAACAGCACCCCGGCGTCGGACACGTCCAGGCCGGACAGGCGACCCGTGGTGTAACCGTTCTGCCGCTGGTCGTTGATACCGAAATCACTGCCGAACTGGGTGGTATCGGCCAGGTTGATCACGAAGTTCGAGCTGGTCGGCGGCTCGGGAATCGGTGTGGTGCCACCGTCGGACACCAACCGCGGGCCGGAGGCGCCGTTCGGATCACCGTTCTTGTCGCGCGGGGTCCAGTTGGAAATCAGCACCTCACCGTTGGGGTTGCCGTCGATACTCTGGAGCGTCCCGTCGGGATTGAACTGCATTTCATAGCGCGCCATGGTCGGATCGCCGCTGGCGTTGGGCGGATCACCCACATTCTGACCGTCGATCTGGATGTACATGGCCCAGACACTCTGGCCCCCGGAGACCGGCTCTTTGACGAAGTACTGGGTCATTTCGTGGGGGTTGCCCAGGCTGTCGTAGATATTCTGGGAGGTCGCGTGGTTGTAGGTACGCTGGTCACCCGGGTCAAACTGGTTGGAGCGGAACGCGGCAACCGAGGTTCCCGGATCAGAGAGCAGAGCCGGTGTTCCGCCCGTGGACGTGGTCAACGGAGGAATATCCCGGTCCAGGGTTATGTTGATGCTGCCTGACTGGGTGTAGCTGGAGCCCGCGTAGGCCAGATTCAGATCGTTGCCACGGCTCTCGATCAGGCGCAGGCCCGTCGGATTGCCGCTGGCGTCGGTATTGGTGGTGGCACTGATGCTGTTCAGGGGTGAGTTGTTGATCGCATCCCGCAGCCAGGTCAGTGGCGTATCGCCCGGCGGCAGCGCGCCGGTGGCGGGAATGTCAAAATCGGTCCCCTGGACCGTGACCGTAGAGCCGGCGGTAATGTCGCCCACCGGAATATCGTATTGGGTCCGGGCAGAGGCGCTGACGCCGTCCTTCTCGGTCAGTTTCGACGCCACGTCAGCGGCACTGTCGCCGGCCGCAATGGTCACCGAACTGGTCGAGCCGTCCGGATAGCTGACGGTCAGGGTCTCGGGCGTGATCGGGGTATTCACCGCCGGCTGCACGGTCTGGATCCGGGTGCCGCTGACTTCCAGCACGCTCTCACGGGAATCCAGATTGAGCACGGACTGAACGTTGGTCGTCCGTCGCGGCGCCAGGTTGGACCCGTCGATCTGCAGGTCACCGCGAACGCCCGACAGGTTGCCGTCCTCGTCGGCCTGGAAGCCCTGAACCCGCATGTTCTGGTTGTTGGTGACGTAGCCGTCCTTGTCGATGCCGAACTGCCCGGCCCGGGAATAGCGAACCTCACCCCCGTTATTGAGGATGAAGAAGCCATCGCCGTTGATCGCCATATCCAGGCCATTATCGGTAAAGCTGATGTTGCCCTGACCGAAACTCTGTTTGACGTCCTGAACCCGCACACCGTCGCCTACCGGGTTGGTGCCGGAACTCAAAAAGCCGTTGGCATACAGGTCACCAAACTGGACCCGGCTGCCCTTGAAGCCAACCGTGCTGGCATTCGCAATGTTGTTACCGGTGACATCCAGATCAACCGATGC
>JAWVWU010000339.1:0-3490 GCA_033723595.1 Marinobacter sp.
CCATTGCTGGTGTCGGCGCGTATTCCCGCTGGGACCGCGCCGGAGGCACTGGCGACCGGAACCGCTGCACGTATTTTTACCGGCGCCAACGTTCCGGCCGGCGCCGACGCCGTTGTCATGCAGGAGCAAGCCCGCCTCGATGGCGACATGGTGCGATTTGAGAGTCCTGTGCAGGCCGGCCAGAATATACGACCGCAGGGACAGGACCTGACCCGGGGCACCCTCGCGCTGGCGCATGGTTCGCGACTTCGCCCTCAGGAACTGGGGCTGCTGGCATCCCTGGGGCTGGCCACCGTGCCCGTACAGCGACGGCTGCGCGTCGCAGTATTCGCCACCGGCGACGAACTGGTAGAACCCGGCCAGCCACTTCGCCCCGGACAGATATACAACACCAACCGCTTTACCCTGCAGGCCCTGCTCACCGGCATGAACTGCGATGTGATCACCTGCGACACGCTGGGCGATACCCTGGCCGCAACCGTTGACGCACTGCGGGATGTCGCCGGGCGCGCCGATCTGATCATCACCAGCGGTGGCGTGTCGGTCGGCGAAGAGGACCACGTCCGAGCTGCTATGAACGAGCTTGGGAAGCTCTCGCTCTGGCGCCTGGCCATCAAACCGGGCAAACCGCTTGCGTTTGGTCATATCGGCAGCACGCCGGTTATTGGCCTACCCGGTAATCCGGCAGCGGTATTCGTAACGTTCCTGATGATTGCCGCCCCGTTTATTCGTCAGACCCGGGGACAACCGATAACGACGCCCGCCGGATTGCCGCTGCCCGCCGCATTCGAGGTGGCGCGGCCGTCCATCCGGCGCGAGTTCATGCGGGCCCGCAAAGAGCAGCACGAAGGCCAGTGGCAGGTTGCGGTCTACCCGAACCAGAGCTCCGGCGTATTGAGTTCGGCCTGCTGGGCGGATGGCCTCGCTGTTGTGCCGGAGCACAGCTGTGTCAGTCGCGGCGATCCGGTGGTGTTCTATTCCTTTGACGAGTTGATGGGGTGACCATGAATCCGGAGCCATCGCAAGACAAGTCCCTGACCATCTCGGTGTGTTTTTTTGCCCGCTTGCGCGAGACCCTCGGTACCGAGCGGCTTACCCTGACGATCCCCGCCGGAAGCCAGGTGAACGCCGTGCTGGCATCGCTCGCCAGCCGTGGCGGGCCCTGGGCAGAACTCACGTCGGGCCAGCCGGTGATGATCGCGGTGAACCAGACCATGGCCCGTGGCTCAACGCCGCTGGAAGACCGGGACGAAGTCGCCCTGTTTCCACCCGTCACCGGGGGCTAGCGCCCCGGGCAGGGAAGCGCGCATGGTGGGACCTCACGGCTCAGTCAAATTCCACACGATGACGCTGCAACTGTCACACGCAACAACCGATACGGGCAAAGGAGTCCAGGCATGATTTCGATTCAGCAGGCCGATTTCGACAGTGCGGCAGAGTACCGGGCGCTTCGCGAAACTGGCAGCGGGACCGGCGCCATCGCGACGTTCACCGGACTGGTGCGCGACCACGGCGACCGCCCGGACGTCACCGGGTTGTTTCTGGAGCATTATCCCGGGATGACCGAAAAAGTCATCGGTGAACTCATTGACACCGCCCGCGCGCGCTGGGACGTGCGCCAGGCGCGCATCATTCACCGGGTCGGAACGCTGTCACTGAACGAGCAGATTGTCTTTGTCGGAGTGAGCAGTGCCCATCGGCAGGACGCCTTTGCTGCCTGCGAATACCTGATGGACGCCCTGAAAACCACGGCGCCTTTCTGGAAAAAAGAGCTCACCGAATCCGGGGAGCACTGGGTCGAACAAAAAGAAGCCGACCTTGACCGCGCCCAGGGCTGGCACGATTAGCTAGCGCAACCTCATCCTCAACCGGTACCGACCGACGCTCAGCGCCCATCGCCTTTGAGGTCAGCCTCGGTGTTGCAGTTCAGGAACGCCTCCGCCTGGTCGGAAAAGTCCACCGTCAGAACGTTGGCCGCTTCCAGAAACACCCGCACCCGACGTTCATCCCTGGCCAGACACTCTGCCAGTACCGGCATCAGGGACACCGGAAAAACGCCGTGAAGAGGATGCAGCCGGCCAGCCACGGTGGTCACGGTAGGGCGCTCTGGAAAGGGTCCGGCGGCCTGTAATAACCGACGCAGCACGTCGGTGGTGAGCGCAGGCGTGTCACAGGGACACACCAGCAACGCATCGTAACCGAGCGAGCGGGCAAGCGTCATGGCGCTCAGGAGCCCGCTCAGCGGGCCTTGCGCCCGACAGCCCGGCAAGTCCGGCTCGACCCGCGACGCAAACGCACGGTATGCGGCCAGCGAGCGGTTCGCGCTGATCATCACCTCCGCCACCAGCGGCTGCAGGGCGGCCAGGACTCTTGCAACCATGGGCTCGCCACGCCAGTCCAGCAGCCCTTTGTCCTGCCCGCCCATGCGACGACCCTCACCCCCGGCAAGGACGACCCCCATCAGGCCGGCCGGATCAACCTGGATCACGCGACCCCCGGGGTTCTGACGAAAAAAAACCGCCTGGGGTATCACTACCCGGGGCGGTCCGGCTCCATCGATTCACGTCGATCAGAGGTTGCTGTCGAGGAAGGCAGCCAGTTGCGACTTGGAAAGTGCGCCTACCTTGGTGGCGTCCACATTGCCGTTCTTGAACAGCATCAAAGTCGGAATGCCGCGAATATTGAATTTGGGCGGAGTCTGCTCATTCTCATCGATGTTCAGCTTGCAGACCTTCAGCTTGCCTTCGTATTCCTCGGCCATTTCTTCCAGAACCGGCGCGATCATCTTGCACGGACCGCACCACTCGGCCCAGTAATCGACCAGCACCGGAGTGTCCGACTGCAGAACGTCTTTTTCAAACGAGGCATCTGTTACGTTTACAATATTTCCGCTCATTGGCTTTTCCTGATTCTGGCGCCAACTGACCGCCCACGGCGGCCGACGCACATGTGTGAACTGAATTCCGATGACCTGAGTCTACCACCGGAAACGTCGCTTCCAAACGTCGTAGTTTACGCTACTCATCCATGCGCTAAAACCGTTATCGCGAAAGCCGGTCACTGTCATCCGCGATGACCGGCACTTACTGACAGCCGCCGTCACTTTCGCCTATAGTACTGCGGGTGAGTACCGTGAGTATCCGATGACTGTCGCACCAGCTGCCAATCACCCTGCTGGACCAGCCAACTGGCCGTAACCGTGGATGTCACCTGAACGCCTCTGGCGCGCTCAAGACACCATAAGGCCTGAAAAGAGGATTTCAAGACACGTGACAGCCGCCTCCACTGCCGCACCCCCCGAACTGATCGCCGCCATCGACATGGGCTCTAACAGCTTTCATATGGTGGTTGCGCGCCTGGTGCACGGGGAGATCCGCACCCTCGAGAAAATGGGTGAAAAAGTCCAGCTCGGCGCCGGACTCGATGAACGGAACAACCTGACTGAGGAGGCCCAGCAACGAGGCCTCGAATGCCTTGAACGCTTTGCCCA
>JAWVWU010000340.1:0-3489 GCA_033723595.1 Marinobacter sp.
CAGATCACCGCTGAAAAAGACCCTGGCAGCGCGTGCGGGCACGCAATGGATACGTCACACCCAGCTACCTGCCCACTCTGCGCCGTTCACCGCCCATCAGCCAGTGCCAACCGGATCGTTCCGGGCGCCTTTTTCAGAAGTCCCTTAAATTAGCCCGGCCCCTTGCATCACTCAATATCCTTGAATAACATTTTATTATCTTCAGATAACTTGTAGGACAATATGGGATTGCCTCTTGCGGAGCCACGTCGCAACAGCCTCGGAGACATCAGCGTACTGTATGTGACCGTCATGGCGCGCGCCATTGAACGCCACGGCAATGCGTACCAACCCTTGTTCGAGCAGTTCGGACTGGACCGCAAGCACCTGCAGGCACCCGATGCGCGAATCAGTATTCCGCGATTCATGCGCCTGGGCCAGGCGGCGATTGCCCTGACCGGGAATCGGGCACTGGGTCTGACCATGGGCGAACTGACCCGCCCTGTCGATGCCGGTCTGGCCGGTCTGACCGCCAGCACCGCAGAGACTGCCGGTGCCGCACTGGAAACCCTGATCCGCTTTGACCTGCTCAACAGTTACAACAGTCGCGGGCATCCAACGCTGAGCGCTGACGGACGGCGGGCAGTCTTTTACTCAATACGGCCCTACAACATTTTCAATTACTTCGTCGTTGACTCGGTTCTGGCGGGCTGGGTCAACATGCTGCGCTTGCTAACCGGCCAGCATGAGGTGGTAGAGCGAGTCACCATTGAGTATCCCTCCCAGGGCCTGAATCCTGCGTTCGAGTCATGGTTCGGCTGCCCGGTGGAATTTGCGGCAACACAGAACAGCATTGTGCTGGCGCCCGGGGTGATACAACTACCCGCGCTGCAGGCACAACCCGCGCTTTTCCGAAAACTGCGGGATGCCTGCGATCGCGAGTTGGCGCAGCGCCAGGCGGGCTGGGGTCTTCAGGAGCAAATACGGGAAAAACTGGCGCCGTTGCTGGAAGGCGAACCACCGCGACTTGAGGAGGTAGCCGCGGAACTGGGGATCGCGCCCTGGACCCTGCAAAGACAACTGGCGAGCGAGGGAACCGGGTTTCGCGAGCTCATGGATGAAACACGCAAGGACCTGGCACGAGCCTACGTGCGAGAGACCCGGCTGGCGTTTGCAGAGATCGCCTGGCTGCTTGGGTTCTCCGGCCCGGCCTCCTTTCACAAGGCGTTCCGGCGCTGGTCAGGAATCAGTCCGGGTCGCTATCGACGTGACAACAGGCCGATGCCCGCCGTCACGAGATGACTACATGTCGATGCCGTCGTCCAGCCCGTCTTCGTCATCGTCGTCGTCCACTCGCCGGTCAATCAGTTCATCCTCGTAATCACTCATTTGCGCACCTGTCTCTGGTGGTAATGTAAGCCGCGACCCGGCCACTTTCCAGACACAAAATTAGCGAAAAATCATGACAAACGAGTGACAGACGTCAGAGACCGTCAATCAGCAGAAGGTTCTAAAGAGAGTGCGAAAAGAATGAAAAGCAGGGGAAAAAATGGCGGAGCGGACGGGACTCGAACCCGCGACCCCCGGCGTGACAGGCCGGTATTCTAACCAGCTGAACTACCGCTCCGCGCTGTTGCTGCCGCATCATCTGGGGCAGATGACTGTGTGACAACGAGGGCGCATTATAAAGAGGGCCCTCTGTATGTCAACGATTTTCGTCAACTTTTTCAAGAGGGCGTCCGGTCGTCGCGAAGCGGCTCCGGATTACATGGCGTCGACGATGGCGTCCTTGCCCTGCGCGGTTTTGCGGTACTCGATGGGGGTCATCCCGGACCAGCGTTTGAACGCCCGGTAAAACGTACTGGGTTCGGAGAAACCCGTGAGGTAGACAATTTCGTCAATGGATTCGTCGGTGGTCGCCAGGAGTTGGCGGGCCAGGCGATACCGGAAATCCGCCAGGACCTGATTGAAGCTGGTTTCCGCTTCGGTCAAACGGGTCCGCAACGTTCTGGGTTTGATAGCCAGTCGCTGGGCTACGGCGTCCAAAGTGACCTCGCCACTGTCCAGCAACTCGGCCACTATGCGTTCGACCTGACCGACAATATCCTTCTTCTCAAGCCGGGCGACCTGCTCACTTGCAAAGCGCTCGTGCAGGTCGAGTAATTCCGGTTCGGCGTGGGGCGAGGGGTATGACAGCAACTCCAGCGGAAAATACATGCGGTTTTCTTTCGCGCCAAAGACCACTTCACACCCGAGGATATCCCTGACGTGATCCTGCCCCTGCTCACGCTCGTGCTCGAACTCAATTCGGGAGCAGTGGAACCGGTCGTCGGTGATGGACTTGAAGAAAATAATGAGGCCCTGGACAAAGCATTCATTGAAGTGACGCAGACGGCTGACTTCCTCCGAGGCCGTATCCAGAACCATGCAGGCTTCGTCACCTTCAATCATGAAGTCGGTATTGGCCGCATCGCTGAGCAGACGCTGGTAGTTCTGGGCCCGCCTGAGGCCCTCGCCAAAGGTGGGACTGCTCAGGAACAGATACTCCAGAACCTGTCCCTTATAGACCGGCAGCACCTGGCCGAGGTGCAGGCCGATGTCGCGGTCGCCGGAGACATCCTCGACCGCCTGCCAGAAATAAAGCTGGGCACTGTGCGGCGTGCGCAGGTGCTCGGTGTACACATAGCCTTCATCAACGCCGAGGCGCGCAAAAATGGCATCGGTATCGATACCCTTGTTCTTCATCGCCTGGTAGATCAGGCGCAACATCACCCCTGCGTCGCGAAGTTCCTGCATAACATCCCGCTTTATCGTTGTTTGCTTACTACCCGTTGACTGACCCGCCGCGCCCGGGAACCGGCGCGGTCAATGTCCGGTCGGACAGGGTTTGCAACACTGCTGTTTGTTGTCGTCATGTTAGCCCAATTCAGGGACAGATTCGCACATCTGTACCAGAATTCACACGGCACCGATCACGTATTCAGATCAATCATGGTATCGGGGCGGCGTTGACCGCCGCTCCCCAAAAACCTGCGATGCACTGATTTTATGGTAGTGCGAAAGTACCGTATCTCAAACTGAACAAGGAATTGCCATGCCTTCAGATCATTCGTATCGCAATCAGGCGCCGGCCCTGTGGCCGCTCTATGGCCGTTCACTGATGCCACGTCAGGGCCAGCAGAACGGGGCGGACCTGACCATTCCCCCGCTGAGGGCCGACTTACTGGGCATGCACACCGATGGCGACCGGCTGGATCGCTATCGATCAGTCTGTGGCTTTGCCAACCGGACCACCGTGCCGGCAACCTGGATTCATATCCTGGCGTTTCCACTTCATCTGAAGCTGTTGACTGACCCGCAGTTTCCACTTCCTCTGCTCGGTCTGGTGCATCTTCGCAATGAAATGACCCAATGGCGTCCGATCGGTATGGGTGAATGCCTGGATCTGCAGGTGGCTCTGGCGGGGCAGACCGCCACAGATAAAGGACTGGAGTTCGATCTGGTGACAAC
>JAWVWU010000341.1:0-3477 GCA_033723595.1 Marinobacter sp.
CACAAAAATCGGCGACAGCGTATTGGGCAGAATGTGCCGGAACATGATGCGATTGGTGCGAAACCCCATGACCCGGGCCGCCTCCACGTATTCCTTCTTCTTCTCGGCGAGCACCGAGGCCCGCACCGTGCGGGCGATCTGCGGCCATTCCGCCACACCGATGATCAGGATCAGCATGTAGACCGCGATCTCGCCGAACATCAGGTTACCAAAACTGGCCTTGAACACCGCCCCGACGATGATAGCCACCATCAAGGTGGAGAACGACAGCTGCACATCCGCCACCCGCATCAGGATGGAGTCCACGCGACCGCCCATGTAACCGGCCAGCAGACCAAACAGGATGCCCAGCAGGGACTGCAGCAGTACCGCGCCAAACCCGATCAGCAGCGACACCCGGGTGCCGTAGAGAATGGTGGACAGCAGGTCGCGGCCCTGGGCATCGGTGCCCAGGGGAAAGGCCGGATCTGCACCCTCCATCCAGATCGGCGGCAGTTCCGAGTTCATGATGTTGATCTGCGCCAGATCGTACGGATTCTGCGGCGCCAGCCAGGGCGCCAGGTAGCCCGCCGCGACAATCAGCACGAACACCACAAAGCTGACAATGGCAATCTTGTCGCGTTTGAAGCTGTACCAGAGAAACGACTCACGGAAACGGTTCCAGGGTGAAGCGGTTGCGGTGCTCATGCCTTTTTCCCTGTCAGTTTGACGGTCGGGTTAACCAGACCATAGATCAGGTCAACCACCGTATTGGTGACGACAAAGACCAGCCCTACCACCATGAGATAGGACACGATCAACGGAATATCACTGCGGGTAATGGCCTCAAGGAACATCAGTCCGACCCCCGGCCACTGGAACACCGTCTCGGTCAGGATGGTGTAGGCGACGGTAATACCCAACTGCACGCCACCCACGGTAATCACCGGCAACATGGTGTTCTTGAGCGCGTGCAGGAAATGAATGCGCCGGGGCGAGAGGCCCTTGGCGCGGGCGTAACGGACATAGTCGCTTTGCAGCACTTCCATCATTTCCGCGCGAATCAGCCGGATAAACAGCGGCAGCATGATCGACGCCAGCGATACCGCCGGCAAGACCAGATGCAACAGCCCGCTGCTGGTGAAGAAATTGCTGTCCCAGGTGCCGAACAGATGCACCAGGTCATCGCCACGACCGTAGGACGGCATACCGCCGTCGGTGGAAAAAAAGTCATTAAGCCAGCGTCCCCAGCCCGTGTCAGCGGGGAACCAGTCCACCGTCACACCGATGGAGAACAGCTGGATCAGCACGATGGCGGTCAGAAAGACCGGGATGGAAATGCCCACGGTGCTGACCCCCATGAAGAACCGGGATAACAGGGCCCTCGGGCGGATCGCCGAATACACCCCGATCGGCACCGACAGCAGGCCGATGATCAGACTGGCGGCGATCACCAGCTCCAGGGTAGCGGGCAGGTGTTCGCCAATCACTTTCAGCGTGGGCTCGCTGTAAAAATAGGAGTTGCCAAGGTCGCCCTGCAGGGCATGTTTGGCAAAGCGGACGTATTGCACCAGAAACGGATCGTTCAACCCCATTTCCTCGCGCAAGGCATCACGCTCGGAGTCCGAGACCGACTGCCCCACCATCTGCTGAATGGGATCCCCCAGACCTTCCTGGATGGAGAAGCTGATGATACTGATCACAAACATGACCAGAATGGCCTGGGACACCCGCTGGACCAAAAACGCTAACATAGGCCGATTCCGAGGTTTGACGAGTTCGATAAAAAAAGCCGGGCCCGCTCATGCGAGTGGCCCGGCGGTAACCGCTTCCGCGGGCTACTGGTCTTCGATCACCAGATCACCCAGGTACGGGAAGTTCATCACGTTGAGGATCGGCTCGATCTTCACGTTCTTCTTCGCGGCCCAGGCCAGGTCCTGCCAGTGCAGGGGCACAAAGGCGGCATCGTCATACAGGCGCTGTTCGACTTCCTGCAGCATCTGGGCACGCTTGTCCAGATCGGTTTCCACGTTGGCCTTTTCCACCAGCGCATCGATTTCCGGGTTGCAGTAATTGCCTGCGTTGTACTGGCCGGCGCCGGTCTCCGCGTTGGGGCACTCGGTGAGGAACTGATAGAAATTGGCCGAGTCCTCGGTATCGGCGTGCCAGCCAATCATCATCATGTCCGCCGCGCGGGCATCGAATTCCGGCCAGTACTGGGCTTTCGGCAGGGTTTTCAGATCGACCTTGATGTTGATGCGGGCCAGCATGGCCGCCACGGCCTGCGCGATCTTGTCGTCGTTCACGTAGCGGTTGTTGGGCGCCATCATGGTGATGGTGAAGCCGTCTTCATAGCCAGCCTCTTTCATCAGCTCCTTGGCCTTGGCCACGTCGTAACGAGGCTTGAGGTTGGGGTTGTAGCCCTGGTAGCCCTTCGGCGAGAGCTGGCCGGCCGGCGTGGCAAAGCCCTTCATGATCTTGGCGGCAATGCCTTCCTGGTTGACGGCATACGCAATGGCTTTCCGTACCCGGGCGTCCTTGAACGCCTCAACCCGCTTCTGGTTGAGTTCGAAAATAATGACGCGGGTACCGCTCATGGTCACCAGATTGGTGTCCGGATCGCGCTTGATCCGCTCCAGGTCGGTTGGTGGGACCGGGGCAATGAAATCCACACCGCCGGACAGAAGCGCCGACACCCGGGTGTTGTTTTCCTTGATCGGTGTGAGCACGATCTTGCCGACGTTGCCCGGTGAGTCAGTGTCCCAATAGTGATCAAACCGCTTGAACTCAACCTTCACACCCTGCTGGCGTGAGGTCACTTCAAACGGGCCTGTGCCCGACAAATGACGGGACGCGAACGTATTGCCCTGCTTGGAGATCAGGCTCTTGTCCTTGCCGTTCTCATCGGTGCCGGTGTAGAACTTCTTGTCCATCGGGAAGATGTAGGTGGCGGCGTTAAGCAACAGCGGGTACGGCTCTTTGGTGATCAGATCAAAGGTCGTGTCGTCAATGACCTTCAGTTCCGAGAAGGGCGCAAAGATGGCCTTGAAATCGGGGCTTTTCTTGAGGCGATTGAAGGTGAACTTCACGTCGTCGGATGACAGGGTGTTGCCGGAATGAAACTTTACACCCTTGCGCAGATGAAAGCGCATGGTGTTCTCGTCGATGCGCTCCCAGCTCTTGGCCAGACGCGGCTCAAACTCCAGATCCTTGGTCCAGCGGATCAGCGGATCAAAGGCCATGTGGGACAGTTGCAGCATCCCCCCGGACAACTGTTCATGGATATCCAGAGTCACGGGATCGGCGTCATACGCCATCTTCAGTTCTTTGGTGGCTTCGGCCGACATGGCCATGGGCGCAATCGCCAGGACCAGACAACCCACCAGAGCAGTCACTAGTTTTTTCATCGCGTGTTCCGTCGCTGTTTTAGGGAATTTTAACGGGCACATCGGGCCTGAAGCGGCTCAATGCGATGCATGACAAACTAGTAACGTCAGG
>JAWVWU010000342.1:0-3470 GCA_033723595.1 Marinobacter sp.
CCCCGTTCCATCACCACAGTTTGCGTTACTGCCATCGACGCAACTCCGCCAGAATTCAGATAAGTGAATCAATTTTCATTTGTTTCAGCATATTACGGTAAGCACGACCGCACACCACGACTTCCTGCCGTGAACGTGACCCGGTTCATACAATGGCGTGGTTTGACAAAGATCTACGATTGCCCCGCCAGCCCGCTCCCGGCGTTCGGTTCACAGTTGATTTTCGGTGCAACAATCCGTAAAAAGTTGCCGGTCTGATGCGCCACGCCCGAGCATTCATCCGTCGTGTAAATTCGTGTAGTGTCAACTTTGTATCTATTCTTTAGAACATGGACTGAAACTTGCTCGCCAGTACCCGGCCCAGGCCAGGCCGGCAACCACCCCACAGCACCAGGAGTCACCCATGGCGGAAAACGCGCCTCTGATCTGCAGGGACATCTACAAGCGGTTCGACCAGCTCGAAGTGCTTAAGGGTGTCTCCCTGGAAACCCGTAAAGGGGACGTTGTATCTCTTATCGGCAGCTCGGGCTCTGGCAAGAGTACTTTTTTGCGCTGCATTAACCTGCTTGAGACGCCAACGTCAGGCGACGTCATTGTGCACGGTGACCCAATTCGGTTCAAAACCAACCGCAAGGGTGAGCGCGTGCCCGCCGATACCCGCCAGGTTGAACTGATTCGGGCGAAACTGTCGATGGTGTTCCAGAGCTTCAACCTCTGGTCTCACATGACCGTGCTGGAGAATATTATCGAGGCGCCGATCCATGTCCTCGGCGTCCCCAAAAAGGAGGCCATAGAGCGGGCCGAAGCCTACCTGAACAAAGTCGGCATCTACGAGCGCAAGGACTACTACCCGGCCCAGATGTCAGGCGGTCAGCAGCAGCGCGCTGCTATTGCCAGAGCCCTGGCCATGGAGCCGGAAGTCATGCTGTTTGACGAGCCCACCTCGGCGCTGGATCCGGAGCTGGTGGGCGAGGTCCTGCGGGTCATGCAGAGTCTCGCCGAAGAGGGTCGCACCATGATTGTGGTCACCCACGAGATGGCGTTTGCCCGGGATGTGTCAACTCAGGTCCTGTTCTTGCATCAGGGTGTGATCGAGGAGCAGGGATCCCCCGAAAAAGTCTTCGATCACCCCGAGTCCGAACGCATGAAGCAATTTCTTGCACCGACCTTCTGATCAGGCGGCGGACCGGGTAATTGATCAGTGCCTACCGGGGGGCTCAGATGCTATCTTAGCGGTAACTCCGGTGGCGGCCGGCCTTGATCAGGGCCCTGCCATCACCCGGAGAGTCAATAAAGCCACCCTGACTGAGGTGGCGTAGAACAAAGCCGACAGGCAACCAACTGGAGAAGTACCAATGAAGAAACTGATTGTAGCAGCGAGTTGTGCACTGGCCCTGGTGGCGGGCTCGGTCCAGGCCAAAGACTGGAAGGAAATCCGCATCGCCTTTGACGTTCCCTACGAGCCCTTCGAATACAAAACCCCCGACGGCGAACTGACCGGCTTCGAAGTGGATCTGGCTCGCGCCATGTGCAAGGACCTCAAGGCCGACTGCAAGTTCGTTATCCAGTCCTGGGACGGCATGATTCCGGGTCTTCTGGCCCGTAAATTTGACGCCATCATGTCCTCCATGTCGATTACACCGGAGCGCGCAGAGCAGGTGCTGTTCTCCGAGCCGTACTACAACACGCCCGGCGCCTGGTTCGGTCGCAAGGGGACTGATGTAGACGTTACCGACAAAAGCGCACTCAAAGGCAAGATCGTGGGTGTCCAGCGCGGCACCACCATGGACACGTACGTGACCAATGAGCTGGGCGGCGACGTTCAGATCAAACGCTACACCACGGCCGATGACATGGTTCTGGATCTGGAAGCCCAGCGTCTGGACCTGGTGTTCGTCGATTACCCGGTGGGCGAACAGACCATTCTCAGCAAGGACGGCTTCCAGGTCGTCGGTGAGCCGGTCAAACTTGGCGAAGGCGTGGGCGTTGCCATGCGCAAGCGTGACAAGGACCTGGCGGCCAAGATCAATGCGTCCCTGAAAAAGCTCAAGAAGAACGGGACCTACGACACCATCATGAAGAAATACTTCGCGTACGACGTGAAGATGTAAAACCACATCGTTCCGGGCCGGCTGTGACCTGCAGCCCGGCCCGGAGCTGACACCGGGTGATGCCCATGCTTGATCTCAAAGGTTACGGCCCGTCCCTGCTGGATGGCGCAGTCGTAACGGTTGAACTGGCCTTCCTGTCCCTGTTGGTCGCCCTGATCCTCGGGCTGGTCGGAGCGTCATCCAAACTGTCCAATAACCGCGTGCTGCGGGCCGGGGCAACCGGCTACACCACGCTGATTCGCGGCGTCCCCGACCTGGTGATGATGCTGCTGTTCTATTACGGCGGCCAGGTCGCCGTGAATACCCTGTCCGATGCGCTATACGACGCCTACGACATCGATTTCTTTTTCCAGTTTGACCCGTTCATCTCCGGCGTGGTGACCATCGGCCTGATCTTTGGCGCCTATATGACCGAAACCTTCCGCGGCGCCTTTCTGGCCGTGGACTCGGGTCAGATTGAAGCGGCTTACGCCTACGGCTTCACGCCCTGGCATACCTTTCGCCGGATCATGCTGCCGCAAATGCTGCGCCACGCCCTGCCCGGCGTCGGCAACAACTGGCAGGTACTGCTGAAAACCACCGCGCTGGTGTCGATCATCGGCCTGACCGACATGGTCCGGGTCGCCGAACAGGCCGCCAAGGCAGAGCGCTCACCGTTCCTGTTTTTCATTCCCGTGGCGCTGGTCTATCTGATCCTGACCGCGGGCTCGGAACTGTTTATCAAGTGGCTCGACAAACGCGCCAATGCCGGTGTGGTACAGGGGGACTGAGACGATGCCGGATCTGATTACCAACTGGCTGAACACCCACGACATTTTTACCGCCACCACGATCCTCCACTACTGGAGCGGTCTGGTGACCACCGTGCAGCTGGTGTTTCTGTCACTGATCATCGGGCTATTCCTGTCGGTGCCCCTGGCGGTCATGAGAACCTCCCGTAACCCGCTCATTTCAGGTCCCGTCTGGGTCTACACCTATCTGTTTCGGGGCACACCGCTGCTGATCCAGCTTTACGTGATTTACTACGGCATCGGCGTGATCGACGGGATTCAGGACACGTTCTGGTGGGATATTTTCAAGGCGCCGTTCTACCCGGCCCTGCTGGCTTTCGTACTCAATACCGCCGCCTACACGACGGAAATCATCCGCGGCGCCATGGTGGCGACGCCCCAGGGTGAGATTGAGGCAGCCAAGGCCTATGGCATGTCCTGGTTCCTGCGACTGCGCCGCATCGTGCTGCCCAGCGCCGCCCGCCGCGCGGTTCAGGCCTACTCCAACGAAGTCATCTTCATGCTGCACGCCAGCGCCATCGCCAGCGTGGTGACCATTGTCGACCTCACCGGTGCGGCCCGGGATATC
>JAWVWU010000343.1:0-3468 GCA_033723595.1 Marinobacter sp.
AACGGACGTCTCCCGCAGCGGCATTAGCCGGACTCAGTCGATGTAAAATAGCATCGGCACAAACGCGACCAGCAACAGCGTCGAGCCCATCACCACCAGCGGCAGCAGCAAGCGCTCGTAGCGGTGCCAGAAGCTGCCGGTCCGCTCTGCCGCCAGCACCTCCGTTTCCCCCACGACCTGACGAGTCAACAGGTGATTCAGCGCCACCGGCGGTGTGAGATACCCCAACTCGAACGCCACCAGGCAGACAATCCAGAAGTGCAGCGGATCGATGCCCAGGTGAATGGCGGCCTGAGCAATGGTCGCCGAGACCAGGATCACCGCGCCGAACGGGTCCATGACCATGCCGATACAGGTTAGCATGACCACCACCACCAGCATCACCAGCCAGGGGTTGGTCAGCGTCTCAGGGAACAGTGAATGAACCACGTCGGACCGTTCAAGAATGCCACCCATGCAGATCGAGAAGCCAATCAGCGCCAGCAGCGCGCCAATGTGAACCGCCGAATCACTGGCTGCCGCGATACTCCGACCCCAGAAAGCCTGAGAACGGGACTGGTCTACCTCACGGTTCTCGCCGGCATCGAGATACACCAGCGCCAGCATGACCAGCGGCAGAATGAGCGGGGCACTGTATTCATTGAATCTCAGGTCCAACAGCAACCAGATGGCGCCAATCACCGCGGCTGCCGTCAGCGCGTATGGCGCCAGTGGCCGGAAACGCTTCAGGGACTCGCGCAGTGCGCCCGGTGCCGGATGCGGTCGCCAGTTACCTTCCATTTTACAGACCACCACGGTGAACAGCGTTGCCGACAGCAGAAATACCCAGATGCCCCAGCCGTACATTTCGCTGGTGGTGACTTCCTTGTTCAGCGCCGCTACCACAACGATCAGCAGACAGGGGTTGAGCACCACGCCCAGGCTACCGGACATGGCCGTGGTGGCCAGGGACAGCTGACGACCCGCGCCGGCCCGGCGCAGCTCATCATAAACGACACCACCCACCGCCAGGATGAAAATGCCCGAGGCTCCGGTGAACGCCGTGGGAAAGGCGGTGGCGAAAATCATCACCGAGGCCAGCAAAGGCGCCGGCAGGTTGAACGGCTTGATGATGTTCAGCAGCAGTTCCGGCAGTCGGGTCTGCTTGAGCGCCATCCCCACCAGCACGTACAGGCCAATGTTGATGAACATCGATGACAGGTTGGTCATCATTCCGAAGTAGATCGCCAGACCGGAGCTGTAACCGTCGACGAAAAAAAAGTAACTCATGGCAATCAATGCCATGGAACAGTGCAGCGGAATAATCAGCGGCGACGACGCCGACAGTGACCCAGGGCGCATACGCTCCGGGACACTGATCAGACGAACCACATTGATCACCATGAACAGACCGAACACCAACGCCCAGGCATACTGGATCGCAATCAGGTCACCCGAATCCGGCGCCTGCGCCAGCTTGCCGACGTACGACATCAGCGAGTAAACCATCAGGCTGTTCACCACCAACTGGATGCCCTGGCTGAAACGCCATTCAGACCGGTTTCGCGGCAGACGCAAGGCAATGTGGTCGGTATCCAGCGCCGCGATCGCCGCCGCCATGGCAAACATGCCGATGAACAGAAATTTCATCAGGTCGATGTTATCGAGTAAAAACCCCGCCATCCCCTGCTCGATCGTCTTGAACACCGCCAGAGCAGGCGTCGCCTGGCGTTGATTGATCTCGTAAGCCTTGTATTTCTGTTCACAGATCGTCAGGTTTTTCTGCAGCGACTCCCGCAGGGTGGCCGGATTGGGGGGATCGTTGAACAGCGCATCCGGATCCGGCTTGTAGGCATCCATGCGACGTTTGACTTCGGCATCAATGTCCATGGAGCGGTCACAGGTGGGTTCGGTCGCGGCCGGATCAAGAAGATAGTAGTTCGGCCAGGTCTGCTCACCGATCCAGAGCAGCCGTGAATGCAGCGAGCTGCCCATGCCGAGCAGGAGGGTGAACAACAGCAACATCAGCAGCACTGCCCCGTGCAGCCGGTGCACGGGGTACAGGGTTTGCGTGCTGACGGCAGATAATGCGCGCCAGTTCATAGGAGGTCAGCCTGTCTTATTCGCGATTGGCGGCGGTGCACTCGGAGGCACCCGGGTTGCTGGCACAGCGCACCTTGCTCAACAGACCGAGCATACGCGGATCGTAGACCTTGCTGGCACCGTTCGACCCATCACGCAGCTGCAGCCGGTTTTCCCGGAACATCTCCTGGTAGCCCTGAACGTCCGCTTCCGGAATACGTATCCATTTTGAATCGGGAATGTTGTCTTCGTTGGTCTTGATCAGATCCATGGCCTGGCCGTACATGCCCCACGCCACTTCCCGGGACTTCTGCGCGGTTTTCTCGTCGAGCACACCCTGTTTGGCGACAATCTGTACGGTCAGCTGAGCCAGCGGATAGTCGACAATGCCGCCTTTGTCACCGACCCCTTTGTAGAGTTCCAGCGCCTGATAGGCGAAGGCGGGGGCGTAGGCCGTATCCACCGAGCCGTTGTTGAACTTGCCGGCAAAGTTGGTGATGTCCGAGGGCACCACGGTTGCCTTGACGGTATTGACCATATGAATCGCGTCTTTCTGGTACTCCAGAGTGGCCATGCGCTTGCCGGCCAGTTCGCCGGCGGTGTCGATGCTGCGATCATTGACAAAGAGGTAGCCGGCACCGGCCGGCACGATACCCAGCACTTCGTATCCGCCCTCCTGCATCAACTTGGCGGCCTTGGGCTGGGCCAGCGTCGCCAGGACCGTTTTGAGGTCGCTGTAGGTCGGGATCGCGCCCACCGCGCTGATGGTTCCGGTGAAGCGGTTGAAAGGACGGGTCCGCAGATCGGTGGCTGCCACCGCGTCACATTGCCCGGAGTTGAAGTCACCAATCGCCACGCCTTCGTCGGTATAGGGCTTGAGTTCAAAGTTAACGCCGTACTGCTTCATATTCAGGGCGTAGTCCTTGATCATGTTATACATATCGCCGTTGGCACCAATGACGTCGAACACGCACATTTTGATCGGCTGGGCAGCCAGCGCCATCGGCGCCGTCAGGGAGACAAGCAGAGCTGCGGTTGTTTTACGGAACATGAATGACCTCCGGGTCTTATTGTGATGTGGACATAACAGAGTGATGGCTTCGTCAGAGCAGATCGTCCAGGTTCATAACCTCACTGGAATCCACCTCGGTCTTGTCACTGAGCGAGCCGAAGCGGCTATGCGGGGTGCGATATCCGTAGTGGGCCGTCCAGTATTTATCGGATGAGAACTGGATGACGTTGCGCGCGGATTCGTCCACCAGGCGGTAGTCTTTCCACACCTTGAACGTCTCCTCTGACTGGGCGAAGCGGGCGATGACATCCTTGAGCACGTCTTCACGCCCGAAGGTCTCAGCCGCAACAGCCTCCAGTGCCATCGAGGCACGAATGCCCTTTCTCACGCCCAGT
>JAWVWU010000344.1:0-3467 GCA_033723595.1 Marinobacter sp.
GGGGGATATCAGCCTGCATAATATCCAGTTTGACCCACGCTCCCGGATGACGGTGTCGGTCCGTTAACAACGGCGACCGCCGCAAAACGAAGAAACCGGGCGTATCGCCCGGTTTCTTTATGCCAGCATTCGACAGGATTCGTCGTTCAGGCGCTGGCAAGTATGTTGCGCTGTCCGAGGGACGTTTGCTGACCGGTGGCGCCATACAGCTTGGCCTGTCCGGACGACCCGCGGAAAATATCGGTCAGTGACGCGAGACGTTTCTGTAGATGGGTGATGATGCGACCGTTCAGGCCGTTCAGCTCCTGGCAGTGCGCCAGTTTCTTCTCTGCCTGCTGCCAGAGCGCGGTGAGATCGACCAGACCGGCACTGCGGATAAACTGGGAGGGCGCGCCGGCGTCTGGGCGGTAGCCCATCGCCACCAGGGCGCGCACTTTCTGTTTGGCCCGGTCACGAACCTGGTTCAGCAACGTGTTCTTGATCTGAGTCAGCGGTTCGATCGCGTTGATATCGGAGCCCCGCAGAGCTGACTTCTCGGCCGTCAGGGTATCGCTGAGCTGTTCAAGATCCCTTATATCGTCATTGAGCAGTTGTGTCAGATCATCAATTGCAGCCATGAGTTACTCACCCGAAAATGCTTTTATCCATATCAAGCATTTTCTGGGCCAGCTTCTGGGCATCGATCTTGTAGCTGCCGTCTGCCAGGGCAGACTTGATCTGTTCAATGCGCTCGTCATCGGTTTCCGGGTAGCTGTTGAGCTTCTGTTCAAGCTGCTTGAGACCCTTGGCCTGGGAGCTGAGGCTGACATTCTCGCCACGGGCTGCCTGGGTCCGGGCTTGATCCGGTGTGGCGGGTTGCGGCTTTTGCGGAGTCTGGGTCTGCTCGGTGGTGCTCTTCCGGGTGTTGACCTGGCCTGAGCCAATTCCATTAAAGTCAACTGTCATGGCGATACCTGCTATCTCGTTGTGGTCCGACGAATCGCATCGGAACGGGGAAGAATTTTAATGGTTAGCGGCCGTCATTCACAAATCTTTAGGGCGGTGAGGCCGGTTTTTTTCGCCGGACCGTTAAAAAACGGCAATGGTTTGCCGCTCACCGGCAATGTCGTGCTGTGTGTGGGTGTGCCTGACATCACATGGGAATGTCCACATGCCCCGGGCTGGTGATCAGCCCGCGAATCGTGCGTTGTGACGACAGGTTCTCGATGGGTACCTGGTCACCGATCTGGCCATCGGCCAGGGCCTTGCCCCGGGTCTGTACGGAGAAATTACCGGATCGGGCCGTGATGACCACGTAGTCACCCCGGGAAATGGCATCCGGAACGTCCACCAGGTCCGGCGTCAGTATTGTGCCGGCATTGATGGACCGGGCCATCACGCGCCCAACCAGGGACTGACGGTCCCGGATCGGTTTGCGATGGCTTGCGTTCAGCGAGACGTCAGCCGTGGTGATCATGCGGTCGGTAAGCCGCGTACCGCGGGTAAGCGGGGTGGCGGCCACCAGGGCCGGCCCGTGAATAGTCAGGTCGGTCGAGACGAACAGCCGCCATGGACGCTTGCCGCTGCAGGACACTTCGAGCCGGGGCGAGTCGGTTTGCCAGGGGTCGCCGCTGAATTTTACCGTCGGCCCGTTGTTGCAGGGTGCCATCCGAAGCCGATTGTCGATGGTTCCCAGGGTATACTGCACGCGATACCCACGCGCCTGCTGGTCGCTGACAAAGCGATCGAGAAATGTTGATGCCGCGGCGGCTATATCGGCGGCACGGGTGTAGCCGTCGGCGCGGGCCCAGGCCGACGACATGACAACCAGCAAACCGATTAAAATGATGATGCGCATATGCAGCAGTTTGTCCTATGCTTTGACATACATCGGGCCTGATCAGGCACGCGTTTCAGGGATGGACCGCCCTCAATAAATCGGCAGGCCGGCCGATAGTATTAATCGGTGGCGGCAAGGTCCGTGTTTGACCCTTATAGTCAGAAGAATATTTGCAACAACCGTGCCGTCTTAAGGGCCCACGGACGATCAGGAGCACAGAACAATGGCAGGCGTACTGGACAGTGTTAACCAGAGAACCCAACTGGTGGGGCAGAACAGGCTGGAACTTTTGCTGTTCAGGTTGCGCGGGCAGCAGGTTTACGGGATCAACGTATTCAAGGTCAAGGAAGTACTGCAGTGCCCGCGGCTGTCGTCATTACCGAACAGCCGGCCGATGGTTCGCGGAGTGGCTCATATCCGCGGCGAAACCATTCCCATCATCGATCTGGGCATGGCCATCCGGATGCCTGCGATCCCGGTGGACGAGATGAGCACCAGCTTTGTTATCATCACCGAGTACAATCGCAAGACTCAGGGCTTCCTGGTGACCGGTGTCGACCGCATCGTCAACATGAACTGGGAAGAAATCCTCCCGCCGCCAAAGGGTGCCGGTCGCGAAGTCTACCTTACCGCCGTCACCAAGCTTGATGATAAGCTTATCGAAATCATCGATGTAGAAAAGATTCTTTCGGAAGTTTCTCCGCTTGATGATACGGTAACCGAGAAGGTTCTGAGTCGTTCCGGGGAACGGGATCGGGGTGCCTCACTGCCAGTGCTGGTGGTGGATGACTCCTCGGTTGCCCGACGCCAGATCGAGCGGTGTCTGACGGCGATCGGCCTGAACGTCGTCACCAAGAACGATGGCAAGCAGGCACTGGATTTCCTGAAAGAGGTTACCGCTGACGGCTCCAAGGGGTCAGACCACGTCTCAATGGTCATTTCTGACGTGGAAATGCCGGAGATGGATGGCTACACCCTGGTGACGCGCTGCAAGAACGATCCCGCGATTTCCGGGCTGTATATCATGCTGCACACGTCGCTCAGCGGCGTGTTCAACAAGGCCATGGTACAGAAAGTCGGTGCAGACGACTTCATGGCGAAATTCAGTCCGGACGAACTGGCTGAGCGAGTCATGGAAATTCTCGACCGCGGCTGATCCGAATTCGCGTCAGGCCGGGCTCAACCAATACAGAGATCCAATGAAAGCAGACATCACGCCCCAGGAATACGAAGCCTTCAAGTCATTCCTGCAGGACGCCTGCGGGATATTGCTGGGTGAAAACAAGCAATATCTGGTGAAGAGCCGTCTCCGTCGTATCCTCGAAGACAATGAACTGTCGACCCTGGGCCAGCTGCTGGAACGCCTCAAACGCCCGGGACGCAGCGCGTTGCAGGAAGTGGTTATTGACGCCATGACCACCAACGAAACGCTCTGGTTCCGGGACAATCATCCGTTCCGGATCCTGTCGGAAAAGCTGCTGCCGGAGCTGGCCGAGCGCGGCCCGAACCGGGGTGTCCGGATCTGGTCCGCGGCCTGCTCGACGGGGCAGGAGCCTTATTCCATCGGCATGGTGATTGATGAGTACCGCCGGATGAAGCCCGGTAAGCTCAGCAGTGATATCCGCATCACCGCGACCGATATCTCCAA
>JAWVWU010000345.1:0-3463 GCA_033723595.1 Marinobacter sp.
GACGAGTGGCTCGCCCGATCTAGCACACCATTATACGCTCGGCACTGGATTTTCGATGCATCGTGCCAAAGCCGCGCCGGAACACGTCTGGCGCATGCTCCGGGAATCAGAATGGACGAGCCCACTACCCGCTAGGGGTTGGCGAGGTAATCGTAGATGGCGGCAAAGTCATCCCGACCGCGACCGGCCGCACTGGCACGCCCGTACACGGCTTTGGCGAGGCCGGCCATGAACAGGGGCTGATTCTCCTCGTAGGCGGTGAGGTCCAGCAGATGCAGGTCTTTGTGCATCAGTTCAAGGGGAAACTGGGCCTCGTAGTGGCCATCCTTGATCAGGCCGGCCTTGCCTTTCAGGAACGGCGCCGACACTGGCAGGCCGGGCAGCGTGTCCATCAGGAAATCCCGGCTGAAGCCAAGTTTTTCACCGAGCAGGGCGGTTTCAGAGTACACCAGCATGGTTTGGGCAAGCAGGGCATTAACCAGCATTTTAAAGGCACTGCCCTGACCGGCGGGCCCCACGTGCAATACTTTCTTGCCCATCTTCTCCAACTGGGGCCGGATGCTGTCGATGTCGGCTTCATCGCCACCGAGCAGAAACGTCAGCTCGCCGGTTTCGGCGGGCATTTTGGTGCCGGCCACGGGGCCGTCGATGAAGCGGACACCGGCCGCCCGGGCTTTTTCAGCGCACTGGCGGGTGTAGGAGGGGTTAACCGTGGAACAGTTGACCCAGAGCGCGTCCTTGTTCATGGCGGCAACGAAACCCTGGTCGCCAAATGCGACCTCCTCGACCACCTCCGGTGAGGTCAGCATGGAATAGACCACATCGGCGTTGGCGACGGCTGCGGCGGCGGACTCGGCTCGCCGCGCCCCGGCCTTTTCCAGTGCCTGCGCCGGCTCCGGAGACCGGTTGAATACGGTCACGGTCAGCGAGCTGTCGTTAATCAGGTTACGGGCCATGCGACTGCCCATGATTCCCAGACCAATAAAGGCGACATTCATGATTGGCTTTCCCTTGTGTTGCGGATGGGTGACTGGATGGACGACGGGACAGATACGCCCGCTGTCCGGTGAAGGATGACCTCAGATGTCGGGTCGATGGTAACCGCCGGCGACCCCGTGTTTTGACAGCACCCACTGCCATAACTGCAGGTCGCGGGCCCGGAATGCCCCCGCGCAGGACAGCAGGTAATACGTCCACATGCGGTAGAAGCGCTCGCCGAGGGCCTCCCGGAAGCGCGGCCAGGCCGCCTCGAAATTGGCCTGCCAGGCCATCAGCGTGCGATCGTAATCGGCGCCGAAGTTGTGCACATCCTCGGTGATGAACAGGTCTTCCGATGCGTCGGCAATCTGCCGGATGGAGGGTAGATCGCCGTTGGGAAAAATGTATTTGTCGATAAACGGGTCGGGCACGGTCGCGGTTTTGTTCTTGCCGATGGTGTGCAGCACAAACAGGCCGTCGTCTTTCAGACAGCGGGCCGCGACCTCCATGAACCCCCGGTGATTTTTACGACCGACGTGTTCGAACATGCCGATACTGGCAATGCGATCAAAGCGCTCGTCGAGCTCATGGTAGTCCTGCAGACGAAACTCCACGGGCAGATGGGCGTAATGCTCCCGCGCCCACCGGGCCTGTTCTTCCGATACGGTTACGCCGACGCATTCCACGCCGTAATGTTCGGCGGCAAACCCCATGAAACTGCCCCAGCCGCAGCCAATGTCGAGCACGCGCATACCCGGTTTCAGGTCGAGCTTGCGACACACCAGGTCCAGCTTTGCTTCCTGGGCCTCGGCCAGTGTGGTCGCGTTCTTCCAGTAACCGCAGCTGTAGACCATGCGCGGATCCAGCATGGCTTCGTAGAAATCGTTGCCCAGGTCGTAATGGGTTTTGGCCACCTGCCAGGCCCGTTTGCCTTGCTGCAGGTTGAACAGACTGGCGGTGAGGAAGTACAGCAGTTGTTTGCGGGGTTTGAAATACTGTTCCAGCTGGGCGCCGAGCAGGCGTGAAAAGAATTCATCCAGCCGGTCTGCTTCCCAGTCGCCCTCCATGTAGGCTTCGCCCAGCCCCAGATTGCCTTTCGCGACCGCACGCTCGATCACCCCCGGCGCCTTGAGTCGGATGTCCCAGGGACGCTGCCCGCCGATTTCAATGCCGGCGGATGCCAGCAGTTCCGTGACAGCCCGGTGCAGGCGTGAATCGGGCGACACGTGTGCCGGAGCAGGCTCCGGATGGTCGTGGAGTTGGGTCTGCGTCATGCGAACCTCTCATCATGAGTTTGTCGCAAACAAGGTAGTTCGATACCTACTATTGTTATCGCAGATGCACGTCCACGTCTAATTACGCGTGTCTATGCCCGTGTTGTGGCGGATTTATCGGCATCAGCCCCCGCGTCGGGACCCGGCCGTACGTAACAGGGCCAGCAAGGGTATCGAGGCGACGGTAATCCAGGCCATCAGCCGGAAATCATCAAGGTAGGCAATGGTCGCTGCCTGCCGGGTCAGCATCTGGTTGAGAATGGCATGACCGGCGTCGCCGGTTGTACTCAGCCCGCCCGGCAGTGTCAGGACGTCAAACGCTGGACGAAACGGATTGAGCATTTCGCCGAGGGTGGCGTGATTGATCTGGGTATTCCGTGCGACCAGGGTCACCATGATGGAAATCCCGATGGAACTGCCAATGTTACGCATCAGGCTGAACATGGCCGTCGCCTCGGTCCGATAGCGCGGCGCCAGGGTAGCGAAGGTAATGGTGCTCAGGGGCACGAAGATAAAGCCCAGCCCCAGGCCCTGGGTGATGCCGGTGGTGACCAAGGTGTGGACCGGCACATTGGTATTGAATCCGGACATTTCAAACAGGCTGACGGCGGTCAGAGACAGCCCGATAAAGATCAGCAGGCGAATGTCGACCCGGTTCACCAGGCGTCCGACCATCATCATGGCAAACATGCTGCCGATGCCTCTCGGGGCAAGTACCAGCCCGGTGGTGACAACCGGAAACCCCATCAGTCCCTGCAGAAACGGCGGCAGCAGCGCGAGCGTTGCCAGCAGGATGATGCCAACGATGAAAATGAACAACAGCCCGATCGAGAGATTCCGGTCGCGAAACAGGCCCGGCTCGAGGAACGGTTCCCGGGCGGTGGTCATGTGAACCAGGAACATGGCCAGGGTGGTGATGGTGATCACGCCTTCCAGCAGGATTTCCCGCGAGGCCAGCCAGTCCTGGCTCTGGCCCCGGTCCAGCAGCAGTTGCAGGGCGCCAATGGCAATGGCCAGCAGGGTAAAGCCGAACAGGTCGAAGCGGCGCCGTATGCGCTCGGTTTCCGGCACAAACGCGAGGATACCCAGCAGCGACAGAATCCCGAACGGGATATTGATGAAAAAGACCCAGCGCCAGTTGAAGGCGTCGGTCAGGTAGCCGCCGAGCGTCGGGCCCAGTATTGGCCCGACCATCACGCCGACACCCCACA
>JAWVWU010000346.1:0-3425 GCA_033723595.1 Marinobacter sp.
CCGTCCTCGCCGAACTCCGCAATGAACACACCCCGCAGTTCCCGGCGATCATCACTCACGGATTCTGTGTAGGTCACCCGCTTGCCCGAGGCAATACTCTGAAACCGGCCGGGTACCAGCATTTCAAACTCGGTCGCCTTGCGTTGCTGGTTCATCAGGCTCTCCAGCTGCTTGAAGCCCCAGGGCGTGATGTAAAGACTGGTTGCGCCGACCAGCAGCATTACGATCAGCCCGGCACCGAGAGTCTGTGTCAGCACCTTGCGCTCGCTGACGCCGCAGGCAAATAACACCGTCATTTCGCTTTCCATGTACATGCGGCCATGGGCCAGCAGAATACCGATGAAAAAGCCAAGCGGCAGGATCAGCTCCAGAAAGCTGGGAAAGCGATAGCCCATCACCAGAAACAGCACGTCCGCAGATATCTCACCTGCAGCGGCCTCGGCCAGGTATTTGATGAACCGCGCACTCATGAAGACCAGCAGCAAAACGCCGGACACCGCGAGCATGTTGACCAGCACCTGACGGGTGAGATAACGGAAAATGATCGTCAAAATAGACTCTGTCCGGTTGATAGCGCGAATGAATGACAGCACCGGGTGCCGCCGCTATTCTATGTAACCTGAAGGTCGAAAGACAGGACCAACGGGCGGTGCCGTCATCTGCCCGACCCGGGTCCGTGACAGCCAGCCTGGCGCCGGGAGGTTGATAAATCCACCGGCAGCCCTGATGCTATAGGCATCAAACAGCGCCCGTCGGTCTGACTATACGCGGGCACCGGTTGACTGTCAGTGCGGACGCTCGCAGGCCGTTGCGGCAACGCATCCCCCGGCGCACCGCCAGTCAACTATTAACGCTCGATCCATAACGCTGGAGACTCCATGAACTTTACCCTGAGTAGCAAACCTCTCGCCAACACCAAAGCAGACTGCCTGGTGATCGCGGTTCCCGAGAAGGGCGACTGGCCCGCCTCAACCCAGGAAGCGGACAGCGCGCTCGGCGGCCTGCTGGGGCAATTGTTCAAAGCGGGCGACCTGTCCGGTAAAATCGGAACCACCCAGCTGCTACCCGTAGCCGACCAGCCGTGGTCTCGGATTCTGGTTGTTGGAACCGGCGCAGACACGGATCGCTCCGCGAGCCAGTACCGCAAAGCCCTGATCAGTGCCGTCGGTCAGCTCAAGTCCGGACCGTCGAAACAGGTGCTGATGGCCCTGACCGACACGCCGATCACCGGCAACGAACGCGACAGTTCGGAAGCGGCGCGCCTGAGCCTGATTGGCCGGACACTGGAAGATCAGCTTTACACGTTCGATCAGTACAAGAGCGAGAAAGCGCCGGTCCGGAAGCTGAGCAAGGTCACCGTGGCCGCCTCCGCCAATGTCAAACTGCTCAAGGACGCTTTCAACCTGGGCCTGGCAACGGGCCGGGGCATGAACTTTACCCGGGATCTGGGCAATACCCCCCCGAATATCTGTCATCCGACGTGGCTTGCCGGCCAGGCCGAACAGTTGGCCAAGGACTACGACGTCATCAAGACCGAGATCCTTGACGAGAAGCAGATGAAAAAGCTGGGCATGAACACGCTGCTGGCCGTGTCCGCCGGCAGCAGCCAGCCCGCCCGCCTGATCGTCATGGAGTATCGCGGCGGCAAGGCAAAAGACAAACCCCATGTGCTGGTCGGCAAAGGCATTACCTTTGACACCGGCGGTATCAGTCTCAAACCGGGCGAGGCCATGGATGAGATGAAATACGACATGGGCGGCTCGGCGGCCGTCTTCGGCGCCATGAAAGTGCTCGCGGAGACCCAGCCGAAAATCAACGTGGTTGCGGTCGTCGCGGCGGCCGAAAACATGCCGGATGGCGGGGCAACCCGTCCGGGCGACATTGTGACGTCGATGTCTGGTCAGACCGTGGAAATCCTCAACACCGACGCGGAAGGCCGCCTGGTATTGTGTGATGCGCTGACCTACGTCAAGCGGTTTGACCCGGCAACGGTGGTGGATCTGGCAACCCTGACGGGAGCCTGTATCATTGCCCTGGGTAACCACGCCACGGGCCTGTTCAGTAATGACGATGCATTGGCTGACCAGCTCCTGTCGGCGGGCGAACGGGCCTGTGACCGGGCATGGCGGTTACCGCTCTGGGATGAATATCAGTCCCAGCTGGACAGCAACTTTGCCGACATGCAGAACATCGGTGGCCGGCCGGCCGGATCCATTACAGCGGCGTGCTTCCTGTCCCGGTTCACCAAGGACTACCGCTGGGCGCACCTCGACATCGCTGGTACCGCCTGGCATTCGGGCAAAGCAAAGGGGTCTTCGGGCCGACCGGTCCCATTGCTGGTTGATTACCTGATGTCTCATGTCGAAAGCTGAGTCCGCGGACAACAGCCGGTCGTTCTGGTTCCACATCCTGCCGCAGACCACGGAAGAGGCTCGTCACCTGCACGCTGTCAAGCTGGTGGACAAAGCCTGGAGTCAGGGCGACCGGGTTTGCCTGGTGTGCGACTCGGTGCGCCAGGCTGACGCACTGGACGAGCTGCTCTGGCAGCATCGTCCGGATGCGTTCATCCCGCATTCCGTCATTCCTGACGCGGCAACCCGTTGTCCGGACCCCGTGGGCATCCTGCTCTACCCGCCTGCTGCAGCGGACTGGGACACCGTCATTATTCTGTCTGCCGCGCTGCCGGCAGACGCAGACCGCTTCCGTCGCCTGGCCCTGGTCGCCCACAACGAACCGTCTGTGCTGGACCAGGCACGGTCGCATTTTCGCCAACTCAGAACACTGGGAATTGAACCGAACGTCCATGACCTGAGAAAACGTACCCAGTCCCCCCGGTAACGTACATAAAGCAGCTGGCCTCGTTCGCCGAGGCAACGGTGACCATGTATAATCCACCCTCCTGAATCATCCTGAATTCCGACCAATAACCGGGCATTAGCAGAAAACCCATGGAAAAGACCTATCAGCCAGAAAACATCGAGCGTCAGTGGTACCAGAACTGGGAAAGCAAAGGCTATTTCAGGCCGTCCGGACAGGGCGATGCCTACAGCCTGATGATTCCGCCGCCCAATGTGACTGGCAGCCTGCACATGGGTCATGCCTTCCAGCACACGATCATGGACATCCTGACGCGCTACAAGCGGATGCAGGGTCACAACACTCTATGGCAGGTGGGCAGTGACCATGCCGGCATCGCGACCCAGATGGTCGTCGAGCGCAAACTTGCCGTCGAAGAGGGCAAAAGCCGCCACGACCTCGGCCGCGAGGAGTTCATCAAGCGGATCTGGCAGTGGAAAGAACAGTCCGGCGGCACCATCACCAGTCAGATGCGCCGTCTTGGCAACTCCGTGGATTGGGACCACGAACGCTTCACCATGGACGACGGCTTTTACCGGGCCGTTCAGGAAGTGTTCATCAGACTCTTC
>JAWVWU010000347.1:0-3424 GCA_033723595.1 Marinobacter sp.
CGCCACCGCGACGGTGATCACCGGGCCGAACATGGCGACGATACCCGCCTCGGAGGCGCTGGCACGGTGCACGCCCTCGAACATCAGAAAAAACGGCAGCACGGTGGAAAACACCACCAGGACCAGCATCCAGCCAAATGCCGGAGCGCTCAGCGCCAGCTGTTCGACGGGCATACCCGGCAACAGGAAGAGCCCCACCAGCAGCAGGGTGATGCTGTTGGAGACCTTGTTGAAGCGGACCGAGCCGAGGTTTTTCATGATGCCCTGGCTGACCGTCAGAAACATCGCATACCCGGTGGCGGCGCCCAGGCCATAGGCCACACCGACGGTGGTGACGGTACCGCCGTGCCAGCCGGGCAATAGCAGCAGCGCAATGCCCGCCCAGGCCACCACGAACATGGCCACCTGCAAGCGGAGCGGCCAACGGCGCGACTGCAGCGCCTGAATAACAATAATGATGACCGGAAACAGGTAAAGCACCATGCGCGACAGGCTGGCGCCCAGTTCATGGATGGCGTTGAAATCGCACACGGTGCTGAAAAAGAACAGACCACCACTGATCGCACAGCCGATCCAGTCACGTCGTTGCAGTGGGGTGCGTGGTTTGTGTCGGTTGAACCAGGCGGCCCCCAGCCAGAACAGCGGCACCGCCAGCGCAAAACGCCAGATCAGCAGCGCATCGACCGGGACCCCATACTCGTAGACCAGGCGCGCAAAAATGCCTTTGAGCGCCATGCCAACGGTGGCGATGGCCACCAGAGTCAGGCCGGATTGCCAGAACGTGGAACCGGTGTCGTATGCCGAAGCAGGCGGCGGTGTTGAGCGCGGCATGGGGAACCTTTATAGCGTCAATAAGCCGCTAATCATGCCTCGAACCACCGGGCATTCCCAATGAAAAGGCGGACTTTCATTGATTCCGTTACAGAATGCCGGCGCTCATCAGTTCTGCAAACGGATATCGTCTTTCCACCGGAACCCGACACCCCCGGCCTGCCAGACGCCATCCTTGTTGAACGGATGGGGTCCGCTGAGGTTGATGTACTGCGGCAGGCCGAAGTGAGGCGACAGATCGTATCTGGACTTGATCGTCACGCGGTCCATGATCCTCAGTCCCTGCCGCTCGGCGGGCAGATGAGCTTCAGGCGATGCCCGGTGGGCCAGCGCCCAGTTGTCGATGTACAGCAGATCACCGGTATCGTAGTGGTAGCGAATCCCGAAGCCGCGCTCGAACGACTCGTTCAGCAGATCGTTGTAATCATTGAACAGCGTTTTCATCTCATTTTCGTTCAGCACCCGGAACTTGTCGGTAGTGGCGGGTTCTTGCTTCAGCTCTTCGATAGAGACCCCATCCTCCGGCAATCGCTCGATCACGGCGCCGGTCATGCCCAGATGCAGCCACACGCTTTTGCGGCCGGAGACCGGATGGGTGTGGACCACCGGGTGCGTCACGCTGGAGGCGGAGTTGACCGACACCAGGCGCTCCCAGAAGGCCTGCTTGTCCGCCGGCAGCGCGTCGAACGCCGCGCCCTGATGGGCAAAATGGGTGCCGCCCCCCTGCTCGGGCGCCCGCGCCATGTAATAGGCGGAGTGCGAGAACGACGCCGCCTCGAAACTGCCGTCGTTGTGCCACTGGGGACCCACCCCGAGGATGCCGTGGCGGGCGTCGTTGGAGCAGCGGAAGATATGCCGGTTGCGACCGGGGGTCGCCGGGTGGACGCCGTGGGTCGAGTGGATTTCGTGGGCGCCCCACCACTTGCTGGCCTCGATCAGTTCCTCCGGCGCCAGGTCGGTCTGATGCTTGAAGACGACAAATCCGCGGTGGGCCATTTCCACGGCCAGCGCATCGATGACGCGGTCGGGCAGCCGGGTGCGCACGTCAGCACCGTAGACTTCCACACCCAGGGGCTCCAGTTGTTTGACGGTCAGCCCCGCCGACTCGATCAGCGCGACCCGTTCCGGGTCCAGCGACGGAATGGTGGATTGAACGTTACGGGGTGCTTCCGGTCTGTTAGTCATGAGAGTGCGCCACCTTGCCGGCCAATGTCTGCACAGCCTAACGCAGCGACTGACCGGAAAACAAAAGCAGGAATTGATCTGATACCGGGTGAAGTCAAGAAAACGAGTGATAGCCGTTGCGCCCGGATGAGACCGGCGCTATAACCGAAAAAGTGACCTCACGGATTGGACGCATCAAGTCCGAGGTCTAACCAGGCGTTTTACGGGGCGACTACCCATCAAGTCGGCTGTCTGATTTCCCTGTGCCTGAGCTCTGTGAACTGAGCTAGGGAGATTGTCATGTTTCGACGCATCGTGGTTCCTCTGGATGGGTCCTGTCTCGCCGAATGGGCCCTGCCACACGCCATCAACCTGACCCGGGCGTTCGATATCCGGCTGGTGCTGATCCGGGTCATCCAGCAAAACGGAAACGGTTACGATCACTACCCGGCCGACCCGGTCGCCTGCGATGCCATGCAGGTCGAGTCTGCGGCTTACCTCGATTCGGTCGCGTCCCGTCTCGGCGCGTTGGGTTTGCATCCGGAAACCGCGACGCTTGAGGGTGAGCCGGTTGACCAGATCATCAACTTTGCCCGGAGTGACAATCACACGCTGCTGATCATGACCAGCCATGGCGTGGGCGGTGTCAGCCAGTACATGCTGGGCAGCGTCGCCCATAAGGCCATCCTGCAGGCCCATGTCTCGTTTCTGCTTGTGCGCGCGTTTACCGACCAGTACAACGCACTCAGCGAGGCCCACTATAACCGGGTGAGCGTGCCACTGGACGGCAGCAGCCGGTCCGAGTGCGTCATGCCCATTGTCGAAATGGTGGCCCATCACAACGAGAGCCAGGTGGATCTGATTTCCATTGTGCCGGCGCTGGATCACCACTATCAGATTGCCCGGGATGATCCGCGACTGGGAACGGTCAAGGAACTGGAGGCGGAATTCACGGCACGCATCGAGCAGTACCTGACGCGGATCAGTGAGCGGCTGAAAAACGAAGGCCTTCATGTCCAACTGAGCGTGGAGGTGCAGGATTCGACGATATCCGCACTCTGGGAAAAAACCAGCAAGGACCATTCAGATCTTGTTGTCATGGCCGCCCACGGCAAAACCTGTATCAGCCACTGGCCCCTGGGCGCGCTGCCACTGAACGCACTGGTCTACGGCGAAACGCCGCTGATGGTCATCCAGGATCTCGAGCCCCACGAGATCGACCTGACCTTTGCCGAAAAAGCGGCCCGTGAAGTCTGGGGGCACTGATGGTGACCGACACCCGGGCAGGCCGTGCGTCCGGCGATGAGGCGGAGCCGGGGTCATCAACATCGGGTGCGGCCGGGGCCGGACCGGATATCTGGACGGCCATTGAACCGGGCACCCGTGAGGCCCACCGGACGCTGGGTGAGACGCTGCGCCGCTACAGTCA
>JAWVWU010000348.1:0-3420 GCA_033723595.1 Marinobacter sp.
CAAACCGGTCGTCCGGTCGTCGCCCGCGCAATTCCGGCAAGTCAGGCGCCCGCAAGTCAGACGCGCCTGCCGGCGTTAGCGGGGACAACGACACGGCGGACGTCAGGGCTGAAAAGCCAGCGTCTGCGGTCGCCGAACCGGTGACCGACAGCAAGCCGTCGGAGTCAGCCGGGTCGTCTGATCAGGTGCAGGCTAAAACTTCGGAAAACGCGCCCGAGGCGCGCAAAGCCGAAACCGGCAACAAACCGGCCGAAAGCACGGTTACGCCGCAGCCGGAGAAAACGGCGGACAAGCCGAAAGCAACGACGGACGCCAGCCCCGAAGCTGCGGCGAAAGCCAGCGCTGACAAGGCTCAGGTGCCGACCACCCCCGGTCGCGCCTACAATGACCCGCGCGAAGTCCGCAAGCGTCAGCAAGCTGCCAAAGCGGCTGCCGCAGCCAGGGCCAACGAGGGATCATCGTCGGACGAGCAGGCCGACAAGCCTGCCAAAGAGTCGTCTCCGGCCTCCGCAAGCAAGACCGGCGCCGAGTCCAGCTCGGAAGACCACTCAGCGCACTGACCCATTGATTGGGTTTACAAACTGGAAGGCCAACCGGCCTTCCAGTTGATCGTCGATTACGGCTCATTGCCAGGAGCGTTACCATGCTGTCCAATTCGGAAATCGAGTCGCTCGAAGACATACTGTTTGCTGAGCCCTGGGGTGATGAAGCCCTGGATTTCTTTGGTTTTCACGGTCTTGTCTGTGCCAGTGTTGTGGGGCCTGTGCCGCTCACAACCGAGGCTCTGTTCAGAATTGCCACGGGACTTGAGTCAGTGCCACCAGAGGGCGTGCCAGAACCATTCGCGCGCGCGGTCGACAAGTTGTCCGGTGCTATGGCGAATTCCCTGGATATGGGTCAGGCGCTGGAACTGCCAGAGCCGGAGGACGGGGATCCGCTGAACGCGCTGGAAAACTGGTGTGCGGGCTTTGTGGATTCGTTTCTGGAAAACGAGGAAGCCTGGCTGGAGGCTGATGAAGCAGAGACTGCGGATCTGCTCGTGCCGATGCTAACGCTGTCCGGACTCTATGAAGACGAGGATTTCCAGCGGGTTCGGGAAAGCGAGTCGCTGAGTCGGCAGATGGCAGAGGCTATTCCCGACTCACTGACCGACCTTTACCTGCTGTTTCACGCCCCCGCCTGATTGACCGGTTGCCGGAATCGCTGCCAGACCGGGATTAACCCGTCTGGCAGAGGTGCAATGATCCCCAGTTCGCACCAGGGCGCGCCCGGAAAATGAAAGTCGCTTCCCTGAGACGCCAACAGACCCTCCCGCCGGCACAGTTCGGCCAGAAAGCCCAGGTCACCGCTTGACTGGCCCGAGGTTGATACTTCAATCGCCTGACCGCCGCAGCGACGGAAATCGCTGACCAGCGCCCTGAGGCGGGTTGCTGTCATCTTGTATTTTCGGGGGTGGGCCAGCACCGCCACGCCGCCAGCCCGGTTTATCCACCGCACCACCGTATCGAGCTCGGGCCAGAAGGCCTTGACGTCACCCGGCTTGCCTGCACCGAGGTATCGCTTAAAGGCCTGGTTCTGATCCTTCACCACCCCGCGGTCCACCAGCGCCCGGGCAAAGTGAGGCCGTCCCGGCACGTCACCACCGGCCTGCTCTGTTGCCAGTGCCAGCAGATCCGGTACGCGAACTCGCTCCAGGCGCTCGGCGATGGTCCGGGCCCGACGCCAACGATTGTCATGCTGAACGGCCAGTTCTTTCAGTAGATCGGCCGATTCGGCATCAAAATCCAGGCCCACCACATGAATGGTCTGGCTTTTCCAGACGCAGGACAGCTCGATGCCGTTGATCAGGGTAACACCGACCGACGCTGCCGCGCGGGCTGCTTCTGTGAGGCCGTCAATGGTGTCGTGGTCGGTCAACGCCAGATGGGTAACACCACGTTCATTGGCCCGCTCAATCAGTTCAGTGGGCGTTAGCGTGCCATCGGAGGCCCGACTGTGGCAGTGAAGGTCGATGCAGAGACGCCTAGCTTGAGGTATATTCACACTGTGTCCAATGAGGGGAAACAACATTCCTGAATGGGCCCAAGTCTATCAGTTTGATTGCATCCTGTACCAAGCATCCTGTATTCAGAGAGACACCATGTATTACGCCATCATCAGTGAAGACATTGACAACAGCCTGCCGCTGCGCAAGCAGGCTCGCCCGGCTCATCTCGCAAGACTTGAGGCACTCAAGGGCGAGGGTCGCCTGCTACTGGCCGGCCCCCACCCCGCAATCGACTCGCCGGACCCGGGCGATGCCGGCTTCACCGGCAGCCTGGTGATCGCTGAATTCGATTCGCTGGAAGACGCCAGGAGCTGGGCAGACGCCGACCCCTATGTCGAGGCGGGCGTTTACAGCGCGGTGACCGTCAAGCCGTTCAAACCGGTGCTGCCGTAGACTTTTATCATGAGTTTTTTGTAATACGGTCCGGCTTGATCGATGACCGAAGTGTGCCAGAATTGCGGCTTTGACCCAGAGACTCAGGGAACTGATTTTGTGACAACTTTTCGTCTACTTGCGATTGTGATGCTATCGGCGCTGTGTCTGCCGGTAATGGCTAAAACCGTCTACATCGATGACACCCTCTATGCGCCGGTCCGCAGTGGCGAGGGCACCCAGTACCGGATACTCAACAACGGTCTAAAAAGCGGGACGCCCGTCGAACTGCTTGAAAAGAGCGAATCCGGCTACAGCAAGATCCGCACGCCGGATGGAACCGTGGGCTGGATTGTCTCCCGTTACCTGTCTGAACAACCCATAGCGCGGGACCGGCTGGTTGCTGCCAATAAGGAACTGGATCGGACGAAATCGCAGCTGGCCGAACTGCAAGACAAACTGGATGCGGTTCAATCCGAGCGCGATAATCTGGCGTCTTCCGAAAGCAACCTCGAGGACCGGTCCCAGAAGCTGGCGAGCGAACTGGAAAAGATCAAGGCCATATCAGCCAATGCCATTACGCTTGATCAGCGTAACAAGGAGCTGCAACAGGCCAATCAGAAGCTGCGCAGCGATATGGAAGTGCTGACGGCGGAGAAAGAGCGACTGGAGGCGAAGAACGACTCCGACTTCATGCTGATCGGCGCCGGTCTGGTGTTGGCAGGGATCGTGATCGCGCTCATATTGCCCGCGCTTAAATCCTCCAAGAAACACGACACCTGGGCCTGAGCCCTCGTCGACAGGTATAGAGCCGGACTGCGAGCAGGTCCGGCGTTTCACTCACACCTCCCTCCCCCGCCAAACACCACATGTGGTGTGACAGACCTTTCAAAACCACTAAATATTTGGTGAATCTTTGTTTATATGACAGATCATTCTTTGACGAGAAGATCCTCAGGTCCTATAAATGATGAAACTCAGGGAGCGCTTTGCGACGGGTA
>JAWVWU010000349.1:0-3414 GCA_033723595.1 Marinobacter sp.
CGGTTTCGAGCAGCCCGACAGTGGTGATATCCGGATTCGTGGTGAACGCATGAATGCGGTACCGCCTAACCGGCGCCCGGTGAATATGGTTTTTCAGCATCTGGCGCTGTTCCCGACCATGTCGGTTGGCGACAACATCGGCTACGGTCTTCGCCGCCAGGGCGTCAAAGCGGCCGAGCGAAGCCGGCGCATCGACAACGTGCTGGCACAGGTTGGTCTGCCGGGCATGGCCGACCGCAATCCCCGGCAACTTTCCGGCGGCCAGCGCCAGCGGGTGGCCCTGGCCCGTTGCCTGGTGCTCGAACCCACGCTGCTGTTGCTGGATGAACCCCTGGGCGCGCTCGACCTGAAACTCCGCGAGCAGATGAAGGTGGAGCTCAAGCATCTCCAGAAAGCGTTTGGCACGACCTTTGTCTATATCACCCATGACCAGTCTGAAGCCCTGGTGATGTCGGATCAGGTCGCAGTCATGCGCAATGGCCGGTTTGATCAAGTGGCCAGCCCGGAGACCCTGTACCATCAGCCGCAAACCCCGTTTGTGGCAAGCTTCGTCGGCGACAACAACCGCCTGTCGGGCACCGTGACCGAGGTAACCGACGGCATCGCGGAACTCAGGCTGGGCAACGGCCAGTCGGTGCGAGGCAAAGTGGCTGGCTCCGGCGTCGTCGCCGGTGCGGCTGTTGACCTGTTCGTTCGGCCGGAATCCCTGCGGGTATCGTCGGCGTCCGCGCCCGCCGACGACGCGCGACTGGCCGCCACCGTCACCACAACACTGTTTGATGGTGCCAACAGCCGGCTGGAAACCCGGGCGGCCGACCAGATGGTGTTTGTCCGCCTGCCGCAGGATGGTTCGGTCGCCCCCAGAGACGCAGGCGACGACCTCACCCTGAGCTGGGACCCGTCTCGGGCGCCGGTCTTCGCCCGGAACGACGCATGAACCGCGCTGCAGGACGCCTGTCACTGTGGCTGCTGCTGGCGCCCTTTCTGCTGTGGATTCTGATGCTGGTGATCGTGCCCCACCTGCAGATGATCTGGGTGTCGTTCCACGTGCGGGAAAGCTGGGACCATGTGATCTGGGGGCTGGATCAGTACCGCACGTTTTTCGAGGAATCCTATTACTGGCGCACGTTTGTCAGGACCGGCGTGATGTCGCTGCTGACCACGGCACTGACGTTGGTGATTGCGTTTCCGGTCGCCTGGTACATTGCCCGGCTGGCCCGGGGCCGGAGCAAGGGACTGTTGTTCGCCGCCTGCCTGATCCCCTTCTGGGCCAGTGAACTGGTGCGTACCTATGGCTGGATGATCCTGTTGCGTGAGAGTGGACTGATCAGCACCTGGCTGCAGTACCTGGGGTTTGCCGACGGACCGGTGGAGATGCTTTACAACGACATGGCGGTGATGACCGGGCTGGTCTACAACGGTCTGCTGTTCATGGTGGTGCCGCTGGTCACCACGCTCGACGGCCTCGACGAATCGCTGGTGGAGGCCGGCTATGACTTGGGTGGCAACAGCTTTACGGTGATGCGCCGGGTGGTCATACCTTGGGCGATGCCGGGTATCACCTCCGGCTGCATTGTCGTCTTCATGCTTACACTCGGCAGCTACCTGACGCCGGTGCTGATGGGTGGCAAGGACAGCGCCTGGTTCACCCAGCAGATATTTACCCAGTTCATCACCCGCTTCAACTGGGAGCAGGGCTCAGCCCTTGGCGTTCTGCTGCTGGTGCTGTCATCGGTGCTGGTCTGGCTTGGCCTGAGACTGAGCGGCCAGTCTTTTCGCCGGGTTATGGGTTAGGGAGAGCGCAGCATGATACGGTCCGTGCCCCGATCGAACTGGTCAAAGCGGCTATACACCGCCTATCTGATCGCCTTCTTCGTGTATCTGGCCCTACCCCTGCTGGTGACAGCGGCTTTTTCATTCAACGATGCACCCTTCCCGTCTCTGCCCTGGCAAGGGTTTACCCTGGACTGGTTCTTTGCCGATGGCGGTGACGGACGGACCGGGCTGTTTCACGACGACGGTCTGCTGTCCGCGCTCTGGGTCAGCGCGCAGATCGCATTCTGGGTCACGCTGGTGAGTGTCGGCCTGGGCTGCCTGAATGCCATTCTGTTCGAGCGCCGCCAGTTCCCCGGCAAGGAAGTGCTCTATGTGCTGATGCTGATGCCCCTGGTGATCCCCGGTGTCATTCTGGGCGTGTCCATCCTGGTGTTTTTCAGTGGCACGGCCAATGCCCTGTCCGCCCAGTGGGGCATTGAGCTGGACAGCTTTCGGCCGGGCATGCCGCTGGTTATTCTTGGCCAGGTCGCGTTTATCACCACGCTGTGCACACTGGTCATTGCAGCCCGTCTGCGGAAATTCGATACCCAGCTTGAGGAAGCGGCCATGAACCTCGGCGCCACTCCGGTTGTCGCCTGGTTTACCGTGACGCTACCGTGGCTGCTGCCGGCGATTGTAGGGGCGGCCGCCATGGCCTTCCTGATGTCCTTTGAAAACTTCAACACCACGGTAATGCTGACCGGGAGTGACACGCCGCTGACCGTCGCCCTGTTCAACCGTCTGCGAGAGGGCTCAACACCGGTTCTGAATGCCGTTGCCCTGCTGCTGATGCTGGGGTCGGCTCTGCTCGTTGCCCTGAGCCTGCGAAAGCCCGACCGGACACCCGGTTAGCCGCTCCCTGCGGTCCGTAAGCGTCAATCCGCCACCCGCACCAGCTCGCCCCGGTCATAGCCCAGTCGACCGGTGGCGACCGCCTGACGCCGAACGCCGGCCACCGGCCGGATCATGAACAGATCGCCATTGCGCCCGACCAGTCGCCTGGGCACGCCGCAGGCGCGAGCGATGTCGGCGTGGCGTTCCATGTGTTCAGCCTCGCCGTGAACCGGTATCGCCACCGTCGGCCGGACCCAGTCATACATGGCCCGCAACTCCTCCGCCGCCGGATGGCCGGAGGCGTGAATCGGCAAGGCCGCCGACTCGGCGGTAACGACCGTAACCCCCAGCTGCTCGAGACGGGCAACCAGCCCGGCAATCGCTTCTTCATTGCCGGGAATGGCGCGGGCACTGAACACCACCTGGTCGCCCGCTTCCAGTTCGACATCCGGGTGCTGGCCGGCCGCCAGCCGGTGCAGGGCCGTCCGGGGTTCGCCCTGGCTGCCAGTCGCCACCGCCAATACCTCGTTCCGTGGCAGGTAACCCAGATGCGCCGGATTTATCAGGTGGTCCCGGGCGTTCCACAAACCCGCCGCCCGCGCGGCGCCGGCCATGTTGACCAGCGAACGGCCCAGCAGCCCCATGTAGCGACCGGTGTCCCGGGCAACCCGTGCCAGCGTATGCAGACGCGCAATGTTGCTGCCAAAGCAGGCCACAACAACCCGCCCTGTCGCCGGCCCCACCACGGCCCGCAGGCCGTCATAG
>JAWVWU010000350.1:0-3400 GCA_033723595.1 Marinobacter sp.
TGACAGTGCCGACGATGCGCTCTTTGGTTTGGCCGACAAGGCAGGGACCAATCAGGAGCAAACTGCCTATTTTGATGCAATGCGCGAGCTGCGGTTGCGTCGCAAGCCCATGTCCTTGTCGATCATGCAGTGGGTAAGCCGCGCCTTCAATGAAATTGGCCGGTTCGACCCGCTGCCCGGCAGCAGTGGTCTGCAGGACGTCGATCAGGACTCGCTGACGCTGATGGACCATGGTGAGCTTGAGCAGAAAGTGGCCATCGAAAATCTGATGACCAAGCTGCGCAACCGTCACGCCGACGCGATCGGCCTGCTCACCGCTCGTGTGGCGACCGCGGTCCCCGGGGTCCGGTTTGAGGAGCGTCAGATGCCCTTGAGTCCGGAAGTCATTTGCACCGGGCTGGGCGAGGCCTGTAGCGATCTTGAAATCGATATCCGGGCCAAGCTGGTGGTCCTGAAACTGTTCGACAAACTGCTCATCAGTCAGCTCGAGTTTCTCTACAAGGAGGCAAATCGTTTGCTGGTCCAGGATGGTATCCTGCCGGATCTCAAACGGCCTCCGGTGCATGGCACCCAGAACCGGACATCCGGTTCCACGGCCGGCCGCGCCATTGCACCCAGTCAGCGACGTTCCGTGGACGACCAGAACGACGGCGTGAACGTGGATGACGACAACGGTGCAACATTCACCGAACTCAGTTCATTGCTTCGACAGGAATCTTCTGGCGGGCAGTTTCGCTCATCGCCAGGCGCCGAACGCCTGGACACAAAGGCACTGATGGCGCGGCTGGGTGCAGCGCAGAACCGGAATTTCGACACACCCGACGGAGGGATTGCGCCCCTGTCGCTGCAGCTGAATCACGCCCTCCAGTCTGAGCAGGGCCAGGTCTACGCTGTCCAGCAGGTCGACAGCGACGTAATCAATCTCGTCACCATGCTGTTTGACTTCATCCTCGAAGACCGGCAGTTGCCGCCCCTGATGAAGGCCCTGATCGGTCGCCTTCAGATTCCGGTGCTCAAGGTTGCCCTGTGCGATCGCAGTTTCTTTAACCGTGGCGGGCATCCGGCGCGTAAACTGCTTAATGAGCTCGCGATGGCAGGCATCGGCTGGAACGAGAAAACGGCGAGCCAGCGGGATCCGCTGAGGGAAAAAATCGAATCAGTGGTTGACCGGCTACTGAATGACTTTACCGACAACGTCGACATATTCTCAGAATTGTTGCAGGACTTCAGCCATTTCATGGACCTCGACAGGCGACGCCGGGAGCTGGTCGAACAGCGCCTGCGTGATGCGGAGGAAGGTCGGGCTCGTCATGAGCGTGCCAAGTCAGCGGTCGAGTCTCTGCTGAACGAGGCGCTGGCTGACAGGACCGTGCCTGCCGTCGTCGAGACACTGCTCTGGGAGCCCTGGCGAAAGTACCTGCAGTGGATACTGCTGCGGGAAAGTGAGGACAGCGAACTCTGGACCAGAGCCGTCAGCCTGACCCGTGACATTATCTGGACCGTTGACCCGCAACAGGTCGATGCACAAACCCGGGCCAAACTGCTGCGGGCAATCCCGGGCGTCGTGGATTCAATTCGTGAAGGGCTGCAAAGTATTTCCTGGGATCCGTTCGCGATTGACGGGCTGATACGGGATCTCGAGCTGGCGCATGTTGATGTGTTGCAGCAACTGGTCTCATTCCGTGAGGAACCGGTAGCCCGGCAGGCGGTTCCGCCTGACGCCCCATCAACGGAATCTCTGGTTCCGGAGCCGGTAACGCCCGGGCCCGTTGTCCCCGAGGCGCCGGTGGAAGCGTCGCCTGACCCCGTTGATGGCAGTCATCAGGCGAATGAAAAGCCGGCTCAGACCGCAGTCGCCGAGACAGCACCAGCGCCGGAAGAAATCCAGAGCGAGGCTGCAACGGAGGCCGTTGCCGCCCAATTTGTTGAGCACGCGGATCGTATGCGTGTGGGATCCTGGATCGAGCTGCTCAATGACAGTCAGAAAGTCCGCTGCAAGCTGGCCGCCGTGATCAAGGCGACCGGCAAGTACATTTTCGTTAACCGCAACGGTGCAAAAGTGGCCGAGTACAAACGGGATGAGCTGGCAGCAGCGCTGTCGGCAGGGCAGGTAACCATGCTGGACGACGGCCTGATTTTTGACAGGGCCCTGGAGTCCATCATCGACAACCTACGCCACAGTCGTCGCGACTGAGACCAGCCAATCACCGGCACGGAGCAGGCGGTGGCGCCCGCTCCGGCAATGTGCTTCAATCAGCGGTAACACCGGCCGGGTATCGACGTTTCGAGCCGTAACGCTGCCCGGAAGGTCATCGTGTCGAACGGTCCCCGGGAGCATCCTTGATTTTAACTCCGATGGCGCAAGCCGACGTCTGCGAATATCTTCGAAACACCGGTCGCGTCGCTGGCGCCCGCTGGTGTCCATCTCCGAATTTTGGTGAGCGTCCTGCTGGTGCCGCCATTACACTTCTGGTCGTCCACAACATCAGCCTCCCGCCGGGTCAGTACGGTGGCCGCTGGATTGAGCAGTTTTTCTGTAACCGGTTGAATCCGGACGAACACCCGTATTTCGCCAGCATTGCATCGATCCAGGTGTCCTCACACCTGCTGATACGTCGGGACGGTGAACTTGTGCAGTTTGTCAGCCTGCTCAAGCGCGCCTGGCACGCCGGGCGGTCCTGTTTTGACGGGCAGGACGAATGCAATGACTTCTCGATCGGTATCGAGTTGGAAGGGACAGATACCAGCCCCTATACGGAGGCGCAATATCAGGCACTGGCCAACGTCAGCGCATGCATCCGACGAGCCTGGCCGGCCATTGGTGATGACCGCATAACCGGCCACAGTGATATTGCCCCGGATCGAAAGACCGATCCCGGCCCGGCATTTGACTGGCCCCACTACAGACGGTTGCTGGCGGACGCGGAGTCTGCCGGCGCACAGTCAGCGACCGGGAGTTGATGAGATGACTTTTTTCGTGCTGTTGCTGGCGTATGTCATACGCCGGCGTCTGGATACGACAAACCGACTGGATCCCGACAGGGTCTGGCAGCGCTATCTGGGCAAGGGTGGTCAGGCGTTTCGGGCGGGCCAACACGCCCGGATCTGGCCCGGCGTGTTGATGATCGTTGTTCCGGCTTTGCTGTTATTGCTGGTAAGCCATCAATTAAGGCAATCGTCCTGGTCGCTGCTGGCCCATGGCCTCGATCTGATTGTGCTGGTTCTGATGTTAGGTGCGAGCGGCTGGCGGGATCGCCTGTCGGCTTACACGGAGGCCTGGCGGCGGGGCGATATGCAGGCAGCCTGGCATCACGTGAAAGACAGCCTGCCCGGGTCCGAGGCCGGCGCGGCCAGCGCCCCTCAAACACTTCATCTGGCGTTGTGTGGCCGGTTCATGCAA
>JAWVWU010000351.1:0-3389 GCA_033723595.1 Marinobacter sp.
AGGCGGTTCCGAACATCAACAGGTTGAAGCCGTCGCCGCCGCCGAGCGCGTAGCCCTGAAAACTGGTCCAGTTCTGCACGGCACTGGCATCCTGATACAGGATGAAAACAAAGGGCAGCAGCTGCAGGCCAATCCACAGTGGCTGCGTCCAGAGCTGGAACTTGCTGATCAGGGTGATCCCGTGGGTCACCAGCGGGATGATTGCCACCGCGCAGATCAGGTAGCCGACCCCCAGGGGAATGCCCAGCAGCAACTTGAGTGCCATCGCCATGATCGCCGCTTCCAGGGCAAAAAAGATAAACGTGAACGAGGCGTAGATCAGCGAGGTGATGGTCGAGCCAATGTAGCCGAAGCCCGCGCCCCGGGTCAGCAGGTCAATGTCGACGCCGTATTTGGCGGCGTAGTAGCTGATCGGGATGGCGGTCAGAAAAATGATCAGGCCAACCACGCAGATTGCCAGCGTGGCGTTGTTGAACCCGTAATGCAGGGTGATGGCGCCGCCGATCGCTTCCAGTGCCAGGAATGAAATGGCCCCCAGCGCGGTGTTGGTGACCCGTCCGGCCGACCACCGCCGCGCGCTTTTGGCGGTAAAGCGCAGGGCATAGTCTTCCAGGGTCTGGTTGGCGACCCATTGATTGTAGTTGCGCCGAACACGAAAGATGGTCTGTCTGGCAGTCATGGCTGAACCTTTCATCGGGCCGGCGACGGCAATGAATCGGAGGCTTCGCAGGGCTCACCTGCAGTGCTCGGGGAGCGGTAATCGGAGCGCGGCCGCCAGGCCTGTCGTCGGATGGCGCCTTCATTTGGCGCACCGCGCGCCTCCCGGGTGTTGCCCGGAGCTTTTTTGGGGCAGGTATTGAGCCCGTTACCGGCTCAGGCGGTGTGCTGCCTCAACCAGGCGCGATCCCCGGTTTACCACGATCAAACTTCGTGCCATCGCTATCGTCCCCGCCTTTTTAGCCCGCGTACTCCGTCCCGTGAATGCGTCAAATGACGTAGTGCGCTGGGGTATTTGTCGAATGGGCCTCGTCAGGGCTGCGGAACAGAATGCAAAGCGTGGACAACGTTCGAAGGACCCCGGTCCGGACGTTCCGCAACAGACATTCAATTCCGGGTTTGCAACGACGTGAGGAAAGACCATGGGTACCAGAGACGTGACCAATAAAGGCCTGCACCGCTCCGCCGGGACGACGCCGTTCCGCGGGATCAAGACACTGCTTGCATCGATGATGCTGGCGGCCACAGTCAATGCGGCGACCGCGCCGACGGCAGAGGTCAACACCACTGGCCTGGCGGTGACCGATGACACCGTCACAGTGGGCATACTCCACTCCATTACCGGCACTATGGCGATCAGCGAGATCGGCTCTGTGCAGGCCGAGAAGCTTGCCATCGAGCAGATCAACGCCTCCGGGGGCATCCTTGGCCGGCAGATCAAGATCATCCAGGAGGACGGCGCCAGTGATTGGCCAACCTTCGCCGAGAAATCCCACAAACTGCTGGAAAACGATCACGTAGCCACGGTCTTTGGTTGCTGGACATCGGCGTCCCGTAAAGCGGTCCTGCCGGTTTTTGAGAAAGACAACGGCCTGTTGTACTACCCGACCTTCTACGAAGGACTGGAGCAGTCTCATAACGTCTTTTACACCGGCCAGGAAGCCACCCAGCAGATTCTCGCGGGTCTGAACTGGGCCCACGACAAGCTCGGCGCCAAGAGCTTCTATCTGGTTGGCTCCGACTACATCTGGCCAAGAACCTCCATGAAAATTGCCCGCAAGCACATCGAGAACGTGCTGCACGGAAAAGTCGTGGGTGAAGAGTACTACCCGCTGGGCAGCACCCAGTTCGGCTCACTGATCAACAAGATCAAGCTGAAGAAGCCGGATCTGGTGTTCGGTGCCGTGGTCGGTGGCTCCAACGTGGCCTGGTTCAAGCAGCTCAACGCCGCCGGCCTGACCTTCAAGAAGCAGCCGATGCTGACCATCTCCGTGACCGAGGATGAAGTCCTGGGTATCGGCGGTGAGAACGTGGAAGGCCTTTACTCTTCCATGAAGTACTTCCAGAGCCTCGACCTGCCGGGTAACAAGGCGTTCGTTGACGCCTTCAAGGCGAAGTACGGTAAAGACGCGGTGATCGGTGATGTGACCGAATCCGCCTACCTCGGCCCCTGGTTGTGGAAGCGTGCGGTTGAAGCCGCTGGCAGCTTTGATGTGGACAAGGTGGTTGCCGCCTCTCCGGGCATCGAATGGAAAGACTCCCCCCACGGCTACCTGAAAGTCGACGAGAACCACCACCTGTGGATGCGCACCCGCATTGGCCAGTGGAAAAAAGACGGTCAGACCGACGTGGTCTGGGAATCCGATGTGATCAAGCCCAACCCGTTCCCGAAAGGCTATCAGTAAGCGATCCGCTGCCCGGGCACGAGCCCGGGCTTTTCAGCGGTTGCACAGCTGTATCTGCAGGTTACACCGATTCTGTAAACGTAAGGAGCCCGGCCGCTCTGGCCGGGTTCCGAGTCCGATGGAGGACTGATCATGGGTGGCTATTCATCTGAGGAACTGACCGCAATCTTTATGATGCAGGGGTTCAGCGGGCTCAGCCTGTTTTGTGTGTTTCTGCTCATGGCCCTGGGCCTGGCAATCATCTTCGGGCAAATGGGCGTGATCAACATGGCCCACGGGGAGTTCCTGACCCTGGGTGCCTACATAACCTATCTGGTCTCGGACCTGGCCTCATCGACCTGGCCGTTCCTGATGGACTATTACTTTCCTTTCGCGGTGGTGTGCGCCTTCCTCGGCACCTTCGCGTTGGGCTATCTGGTTGAACGATTCCTCATCCGCTACCTCTACAACCGGCCTCTGGACACCTTGCTGGCGACCTGGGGACTGGGGCTGATCCTACAGCAAGTCTATCGCTCGCTGTTCGGACCCCGCGAGAAAAGCGTGGTATTGCCGGACTGGCTGATGGGCTCATTCCAAGCCACCGACATGGTGGACATCCCTTTGAACGGCATTCTCGTGGTGGCGATGACGTTGGTGCTGACCGTCGCCGTATTCATGCTGCTGTTCCGCTCGCGCTGGGGCATCAAGGTGCGTGCCACCACCCAGAACCGGGTCATGGCCAACGCCGCGGGCATCAACACTGAGAAAGTCGACCGCATGACCTTCGCCCTCGGCTGCGGCATCGCCGGGGTGGCCGGTGCGGCCTTCACCACCATTGCCTCCACCGGACCCACCACCGGTTCTCTTTACATCGTGGACACCTTTCTGGTGGTGGTGTTTGGCGGTGCGGCCAGCCTGCTGGGAACCGTGGCGTCGGCCTTTGGTATCGCCCAGGCGCAATCGATTCTGTCGTTCTTCCTGTCCGGCTCCATGGCCAAGGTGATCACC
>JAWVWU010000352.1:0-3376 GCA_033723595.1 Marinobacter sp.
GGGAAACCCTGAAAGCCATCAAGGCGCGGATGCCGGAAAAAACCAGCGTGATTCTTCAGGTGGCGGGGGCAGTGGACTACCAGACACTGGTGTCGGTCATGGACACGGTACGATCCTATCCGGCGGTGGTGGCAGCGAGTGCAGTGGACGCGGAGCTGTTTCCGGATGTGTCGCTGGCTCGGGTACCGGACTCAGCCAAACCGCCGGCGGAGGAGCGTGGATCATGAAAACCTCCCGCCGGGCCCGCCGTATGCAGCGGCATTACACCCGAATGCACCGAGCCGGAGGCCTGAACCTGGTCTCGTTAATGGATATATTCACGATTCTCGTGTTTTTCCTGATGGTGAATTCGTCAGACGTCAAGGTGATGCAGAATAACCACGATGTGCCGTTACCGGTATCGACGGCCAAAACGCCGGCGGCGGATACCCTGATGATTCAGGTGACCGGTCAGTCGATCCTGGTGCAGGGGCGGGAAGTCGTGCGACGGGACGCGCTCGGTGAGGACTGGGACAGTCTGCCGGACCTGGCCAGGGAGCTGTCCTACCAGCGCAAGCGCCAGGCTGCCGTGCCGGAACAGGGCCTGCGGGTGACGATTCTGGCCGGCGCCAGCACGTCCTATCAGCTACTGCACCGAATCATGGAAACCTGCGTGAGCGAGGATTATCGACAGGTTCGCCTGGCGGTGGACGCAGCGCCGGAGGCTCACCATGGCTGAGATGACCCTGCGGACCACCACGCTGCCGTGGTCGGGTGAACCCGGCGAGGCCGGCCGGTTGGCCCTGGCGCTTGCGCTGATGCTCCTGATCTTCCTGCCGCTGGCGATTTTGGTGCCGCGCATTCAGTTGCCGGAGCCTGACCGGGCCGAGGTCGAGCGGGTGCCGCCGCAATTGGCGCGCCTTCTGGCGCCGCAACCGGAGCCGGTGGTTGCGCCCAGACCGGAGCCGCGGCCAGAGCGCGATGTGGCAACCGAACCGGATCCGGAGCCTGAACCAGCATCCAAACCACAGCCGAAGCCGGAAGCCAGGCCAGAGCCTGAACGCAAGCCGCCGGAACCGGCGCCCGAGCCACGGCAAACAGCGAAAGCGCCGCCAACCCGACAAACGGTCAAAGAGGCCAGGGCGGTGGCGTCAAAGTCTGGCTTGATGGCAATGCAGGACCAGCTGGCCGCCATGCGTGAGGACCCCGCCCCGGCGGCGGCTCCGGTCCAGGCCAATGTGACGGACGCGGGCGCCGCCGAACCGGGGCCGCCAACCCAATCGGTTTTCAAAGGCAGCGGTGGCGTCGATACCCGGGACGGACCGGCGAGGGACGTCGAACTGGCGGATCACACCGTGGCGTCCGTGGCCGCGCCCGAACCGGTGGCGAAGGCGCCGGCTCCGAAACCGGCGGCGCACAAGTCGGGCCCGTCACAGCGGGCGATGAGCAATATCCGCCAGGTGTTCAACCGGCAAAAGACCGCCCTGTATGCCTTGTATAACCGGGAATTGCGCAAAGATCCGACGCTGGCCGGCAAGGTACTGCTCGAGCTGGTGATTGAGCCGGATGGGACGGTGTCCCGCTGCGATGTGATCGAGTCCGAGCTTGACCGGCCACGGCTTGAGCAGAACATTGCCAATCGTGTCCGGCTGTTCAATTTTGGCAAGGCCAACGTGGAAACCCGGACGGTGCGGTTTCCCATCGACTTCCTGCCGTCCTAGAGTGCCGGGTTAGCCCGCGTGGGTAATCCGGCACAAAACCAGACGGAGCCTTAGTAGTCGATGGTGATGCGGGGCAGTTGTGGCCTTGGCAGGCTCATCTTGGTGGACGGCGCAATGACCCGGGCCTCACCGGTCACGACCTGTTTGCCGTCCTGATTGGTCACTTCACAGCCAACGACCACCCGGCCTTTGGCTTCCTTGCTGAGCACCGTCAGACGTACGGTCAGAGTGTCATCCACGACAACCGGCCGTCGAAATGACAGGCTTTGCTCGAGGTAGATGGTGCCAGGCCCGGGCATCACAGTAGCCAGTGCCGCTGAAATCAGTGAACCGCTCCACATGCCGTGGGCAATCCGCTCCTTGAACATGGAATCGGCGGCAAAATCGGGGTCCAGGTGCACCGGGTTGACGTCGCCTGACACCCGGGCGAACAGCACCAGCTCATCTTCGGTCAGGGTTCTGGAATAGGTGGCCGTGTCGCCTTCCTGGAGCTCGTTGAAGGTAATGTTTTCAAGGGTGTCGAATGCCTGGTCCATGTGTCCTGTCCTGTTATCAGAGGCTGTTGGCCGACAAGGCCCTGTCAATGGGTTTAACCGCGGCCTCCAACCTGGCACGCCAGTTTCAGTGCCAGGCGGTCAAACGGGTGAATGCGTCGCTGAAAACTACCTCATCGACTTCAAAACTGCTATTCTCTCCGCTCTTTTTTCCGGCTGATACTTTAGTCTGGTTGTAATTCTTGGCCAGATGCCGTTAGGCCCGGCGCTCCGGGTCGGTCAGGTCAGTGTCAGCATAGAACAGAAGTCAGACCCGCGAGCGTCAATGCCGGGATCTGACCGCAACCTGTCGATGATTATAAGCATAACCGACATACACAGGAGATGGTGTGATGGATTTAGAGCAGTTCTATCAGGACAAGTATCCGCCCGGCGTGGCCCGCAGTGTTGATCTGAACAAATACCAGAGCATGGTTGAGGTGTTCGACCAGGCGGTCAAGAAATACGCGGACCGCCCGGCCTTTTCCGCCGTTGGCGTGACGCTGACCTATCGTGACCTTGATGAGCGTAGCCGTAACTTTGCGGCCTGGTTGCAGAACAAGACCAACCTCAAGCCCGGCGACCGTATCGCGGTCCAGATGCCCAACCTGACCCAGTATCCGGTCGTGGTGTTCGGCGCCATGCGGGCTGGCCTGATTGTCGTGAACACGAACCCGCTGTATACAACGCGGGAAATGGAACACCAGTTCAACGATTCCGGTGCCAAGGCGCTGGTCGTGCTGGCGAACATGGCGGCCAATGCGGAAAAGGTGCTGCCGCACACCGGTATCGAGCATGTGATCGTTACCGAAATCGCCGACATGCATCCGCCGCTCAAGCGGAAAATCATGAATGCGGTGGTCAAGCACGTCAAAAAGATGGTGCCGAGCTACAACCTGCCCAAGTCACACAGCTTGCCATCCGTGCTGAGCGCTGGCGCCCGGGAAAAATTCTCACCGGTCAGCTGCAAGCAGGATGACATAGCGGTGCTGCAGTACACCGGCGGCACGACCGGGGTGGCAAAAGGCGCCATGCTGACGCACGGTAATCTGGTGGCAAACCTGTTGCAGACCCGGCCGATGATGGAGTCGGTGATCGAGGAAGGCAAAGAGGTCATCATCGCGCCGCTGCCGCTGTACCATA
>JAWVWU010000353.1:0-3364 GCA_033723595.1 Marinobacter sp.
ATCACCGTCAGTGGTCGTCAACCGACACCGGCCCCGTGGATTAACGTGCTGGCGAACGCGGTCTTCGGAACGGTGTTGTCGGAATCCGGCGGTGGCTTCAGCTGGTACCAGAACAGCGGCGAAAACCGGCTGACCCCCTGGCGCAACGACCCAACCCTTGATGAACCGGGTGAATGCCTGTATCTGCGCGACGAAGAGACCGGAACGCTCTGGGGACCCACGCCCGCGCCCCTGCCTCACGAGTCTGATTATCGGGTCCGTCATGGTGCCGGTTACAGTCGCTTCGAGCATATCCGCCACGGCATCACCAGCCGGGTGACCGTCTTCGTGCCGCCGCTGGACCCGCTCAAGATCGTACAGGTAACGTTGAAAAACCACTCAGGCCGAACCCGTCGCCTGACCCTGACCTATTACGCCGAGTGGGTTCTGGGCACCCGCCGGGAGGACACCAGTCTGTTTATCCAGCCGGCGTTCCTGGCCGAACAGCGCGCGCTGATCGCGGCCAACCCCTACAATCCCGATTGGCCGGATCAGATCGCTTTTCTGGCCACCGACGGCGTAGTGCACGGCTACACCACAGATCGCACCGAATTTCTCGGTCGTGACGGCGGCCTCGACAATCCGGCGGCGCTGAAGCGAGTGGGTCTGGCCAACCGGGTCGAGCCCGGGCGCGACCCGTGTGCTGCGCTACAGGTGCACCTTGTGCTGCCGGCGGAAAGCGAGCAGACGGTGAGCTTTTTCGTGGGCGCTGAATCCTGCTTCGATCAGGCCGTGGCGCTGCTTGATCAGTATCGCAAGCCGGATGCGGTCAACCGGGCCTGGACCGATACCAACGGTTACTGGGACCAGATTCTGGGCGCAGTCACCCTGTCCTGCCCCGACGACAGCATTGCCTTTATCTTCAATCGCTGGCTGCTCTATCAGACCCTGGCATGCCGGATTCACGGCCGCAGCGGACTCTACCAGTCCAGTGGCGCGTTCGGTTTCCGCGACCAGTTGCAGGACACCATGGCCATGCTGCACACGCAACCGGAGGTCTGCCGGGCACAGATTCTGGCTGCTGCCGCCCGCCAGTTCCCGGAGGGGGACGTCCTGCACTGGTGGCACCCACCGCACGCCCGGGGTGTCCGCACGCGGATTTCCGACGATCTGGTCTGGCTGCCACTCGTAGTCAGTGAGTACCTGGAAGTGACCGGTGACATCGGCCTGCTGGATGAGCCCGTGCCCTGGTTGCTCGGAGCCCCGCTGGCCGACAAGGCGTCGGAACACTACGGCCTTTTTGAAACGTCAAAGTCGTCCAGTTCGCTCTACGACCATTGCCTGCAGGTGCTGGAACGGGCCAGCGGCCTGGGGCCCCATGACCTGCCGCTGATCGGCGGCGGCGACTGGAACGACGGCATGAATCGCGTGGGGCTCGGTGGCAAAGGGGAAAGTGTGTGGATGGGCTGGTTTCTGATCCGCACGCTAGAACGGTTTGCCCGGATCTGTGCCGGACGGCACGACGACGTCATGGCCGGCACCCTCAGGGCGCGCTCGACCGTTATCAGTGAGGCCCTGGACGCTCAGGCCTGGGACGGCGCGTGGTATCGACGGGCGTATTATGACGATCAGACACCGATGGGCGCGGCCGGTCAGCCAGCCTGCGAAATTGATTCAATTCCCCAGTCCTGGGCGGTGCTGTCGGCTGCCGGTGATCCCCAGCGCGCCCGCAAGGCCATGGCAGCCGTCTGGGATCGGCTGGTCAGACCCGACCCGGGGCAGGTGTTGTTGTTCACGCCGCCCTTTACCGGACGGGGCGAGGGGCAGCCTGATCCCGGCTACATTGCCGCCTACCCGCCGGGAGTGCGTGAAAATGGTGGCCAGTACACCCATGCGGCCTGCTGGGTCGGGCTGGCCTTTGCCGCCCTCGGTGATGCGGAGCGCGCCAGCACAGTGCTGGACTGCCTGAACCCGGTAAAACACGGTGACTCGGCCGAGCGTATTGCGCAGTACAAGGTGGAGCCTTACGTGCTCGCCGCCGATATCTACGGCGAGCCTCCTCATGTCGGGCGCGGCGGGTGGACCTGGTATACCGGTTCGGCCGGCTGGCTGTACCGGTTTATCCTGGAGGGCATTCTCGGGGTCAGACGGGTGGGTAACAGCCTGCAGGTATCGCCGTGCCTGCCGCCCCACTGGCCCGGCTATACCCTGAACTACCGCTTTGGCAAGAGCGTCTACCGCATCACCGTGCGACGGCGCAGCGACTCGACAGCGGACCACGACGGCGCCCGCTGCATCTCACTGACGGACGACGGTCTTGACCATGCGGTCCACATCGAGGTGTGAGCGCCGGCATCATCGAGGGACTCGCGCTGACGCGCTCGAGGCCGCTGATACACTGTGATGGCGGCGACTAATGCGTGGTGCCCGGCACGTTGAGGATGTCCAGTTTCGGGTTGTACACATCGGTGCTCACATCGAACAGTCCGAGCAGCGTGTGGAAAACCCAGTCCTGGTTCATTTCCCGGTCCTTGCTCGCGCGCAGGGCCTTGACGTTCACACCCGAGAAGTTATCGGAGAACCACATGATGGCCGGCACGTGGCGCTGGGCATCCGGGGCGATGAACAGCGGCAGGCCGTGCAGGTAGACATCAAACTCGCCCAGTGACTCGCCGTGATCACTCAGGTAGAACAGCCCGGTTTCGAATGCCGGCGTGTTGCGTTTGAGCAGGTCGATGGCTTTGGACAGAAAGTAATCCGTATACAGGATGGCGTTGTCGTAGGCGTTGTTGATCGCTTCCTTGCTGCAGTCCTCGAGCTGATTCGTCTGGCACACCGGCGTGTACTTCTCGAACTCCTTGGGATAGCGCTTGTAGTAGGCCGGCCCGTGATTGCCCATCTGGTGCAGGACCACCAGGATGTCACCCTTCGGATGACTGTCGATGTACTGCTGCAGGTTGGTCAGCATGCCGGTGTCCCGGCACTCTTCGTCGTTACACTCGGGGTTGTTTTCCGGCGTCTTGAAGTCCCGATAGGTCAACCGGTCCGCCACGCCTTTGGAGTCGGAGTTGTTGTCCAGCCAGAGCACGTTGACGCCGGTCCGGGCCAGGATATCGAGCGCGTTTTCCGTGGACTCGGCCTTCTTCTGATCGTAATCGGACTGACCGTACACCGAGAACATGCAGGGTACGGAGACCGCCGTCGAGGTGCCGCAGGACCAGAAGTCGGTAAAGCTGATGACGTTGTCTTTCGCCAGCTCCGGATTGGTGTCTCGCTCATAACCATTGAGTGAGAAGCGGTCCGCGCGAGCGGTCTCGCCCACCACCATGATCATCAGTTCACGTGGGTGCTCCGCGGGCGCCGCCTGGGCGTCTTCGGCAATCAT
>JAWVWU010000354.1:0-3362 GCA_033723595.1 Marinobacter sp.
GCGTTTATTTGGCAGGATTTGAGTAATGTGGTCCGCGTCCAGTCCGTGGATGGTACCGTTATCAAGCAGTTTCAAAACTTTGCCACTTACGGTCAGGTGATCGACCACTCTTTAACGCACTACCTGTCTGCAGATGATCACTGGAATATCTACTCTGGCGCCGGGGAACATCAGGCGCCGGTCTTGAACGATGGCATCAGCCCCAGCTTCGTGGGTACCGGCAAGCTCCTGAACCTGACGATGGCCCGAGATCGCCTGGTGTTCGTCACGGCCGGTTCAAACAGCGACGAGGCACCCATTACCGACTATGCGCCAATTGATCCAGACCGGCGCTTTTCGAGGTACAGCGGTGTCACGCTGTGGAACCTCGATACACTCAAGCCCATCGCGAAATTGCCCGGCAACTCGGCGAAAACCGACGCCACCATCAGCCCGGATGGCCAGTGGGTAGTGAGCGGCGACGAGAACGGTAACTTGTTATTCTGGAATACTGATCACCCTAACACCAGGTTTGTCGGTTCGCACGACGGTCTGGGGATACCGAAGCCAGGTTTACCTGACGGGCTTCCAGAATCCGAATACTGGGACGATAGCGGGGTTATCCCAACCCCAGAAAATCTTACTCTGCCCATTATCAGTGTCGCCTTCATCGACCACAGCCGGTATTTCCTCCGCTTCGGCAACAACAGCCACCAGGCCGCCCTGTTCAAAGCCGGCAATCCCTGGCCCCAGAAATACTTTGACTTGGGAGAGTCACCGCAGCTGGTCACCTACGGCTCGCAGTACTCCCGCAACACCGCGATTGCCACGTCTCCACAGGCCGGTGTGCTGGTCATGGGCCATCGTTCCGGGGGCGGTATCAGTGTGTATCGCTTTGATGCGGACACACTGACGCTTGAGCGGACCTGGGTGGTGCGGTGAAACCGCACATGAGAATGAGCGGGCCACGGTCAAACTGACGCTGACACGCCAGCAAAGATGTTCCGTATATTGTACATGTTAGCCGAGCACTCTATACTTGTACTGTCTACTGTACAGGAGAACTTTCATGAAAATTGTTTCTTTCACTGAGGCCCGCAATGGGCTTAAGGCCGTACTGGATGGCGTGATCAACGATGCCGACACAACTGTCATTACACGCCGTGATTCCGAGGATGCCGTGGTGATGTCGCTTGATTACTACAACAGCCTCATGGAGACAGTACACCTGTTACGTTCTCCTGCGAATGCTGAGCACCTGAATAAATCAATTGCACAATACAAGGCAGGTAAGGCAACTGAACGTGTATTGGTAGATGAGGATGAGTAGTCGATTGCTTTGCTGGACAGACGAATCATGGAACGACTACCTCTACTGGCAAAGTCAGGATAAAAAGACTCTAAAACGCATTAACAGGCTGATCGCTGACGTGAAACGCTCCCCGTTTGAAGGTATTGGCAAGCCTGAGCCTCTGAAAGAAAACCTGGCTGGCTTCTGGTCACGCCGCGTTGATGAAACCAATCGTTTAGTATATGCCGTGGAGGATTCGTCCATCATTATCATATCCTGCAGGTACCGCTATTGAACGAGCGTTCCGGTTCTGTATGTCGTTCGGCCGCCAGCGCTGTCGTTCGTATTCCAGATCCGCCACAGTCACCTGATACAGCGTTCCGCGGGCCCGGCGTTCATGCCAGTCAACTTCAATGGCCGCCTGCTCAATCGACAGTGCCTCCAGCGCCTGATCGATGACCACAGTCGATTGATTGCGTGCCACCGCCACCAGCATCTGCCGATTCAGTGTATCCAGCTCTCCGGCCAGCTGCTCGCGCTCACACGGGCCACGCTCTGCCATCAGCGCAACACGGGCAGCGGCACGACTCAACCATTCTATGGCCTGTCCTGGAGTCATTCCCGCCAGCGCCGCGGCCGGGCCGGCGAACCGAAGTGCCCGCTCAGTTAACTCAACGCCCCATTGACGTTCGATTCGCGCCTGATGGGCGGTCACGATAGCCTGCAGCTGGGATGCCCCCGAAACCGGCATATCGACGCGCTCAAGGCGACGCCCTAACCAGCTTTCCAGCTCACTAACGTCGTTTCCACCGGTAGGCGGACTCACCAGAAGAATCGGGCCACGGTGCGCTGGCACAATCTGTCGAGCGACCCCACCCGGGTCCCGGCACAGGACCAACAAATCGTCCGGCGAGATGTTATCCAGGATCAGCAGCGGCGGGCTTTCCGGACTGTCCACCGGAAACACGGGCGCTTCGGATGCCATCACTTCCGCCTCACGCCGCAAATCCAGGGTCAGGAACCCCGTCTGCAACGATGGAGCCAACGCCTGCAGCCAGGTGGTTTTACCGGCCCCGTCCGGACCGCAAAGCCAGACCAGAGCCTGAGGCCGCGCGGCCAGGCTGACCGCCAGGTCTTCTGCCAGTTGCAGCCAGGCCAGATCAGTCACGACAACCGGGCAAACGGATGATCTCGCTGCCGAGGTATCGTCAACGCCCGATGACAGGGATTCATGCTCAGGCCATGCGCTGACCTGCTCCAGTACCGCCACATAGGCCTTACCGGCGAGTCGGTCGGCTCCGTGAACCAACACCCGCAACAGGCCGGACCACTCGAGCCAGGGGCCGGACAGGCGCTCTCTCGCGGCAGAAAACCAGTAAAGCAGCTGGGATGAGAGTAAACCCTCGCCATGGACCACTGTGATGATGGGCTGCTCGCACTGGATCGTGCGGGTTAACTCATCCAGATCAACACCCTGGCGGCGTAAAAGGTTCGACAGGCCCGGCGCGCAGTCAACCAATGCCAGCAGAAAATCTTCGACGGTGATGGCATGCCCACCGCGATCCAGTACATGGCGGCGAGCGTCTTGCAATGCGGTTTGACAGAGCGGACTCAGGCATCCTTGCCAGTCTTCCATAACGTATCCCTCTCCCTGGAATCGTCGGGCCGCCGTCCCTGGCGGCCGGTTGCGAATAACCGGTTCGATCAGACCCGGTTGTAAGTGTCCTCGAAGCGGACGATGTCATCCTCGCCCAGATAACTGCCGGTCTGGACCTCGATGAGTTCGAGCGGTATCACGCCGGGGTTGGTGAGCCGATGGGTCACCCCCAGCGGAATGTAGGTCGACTGGTCCTCGGTGAGCAGCAGTTGCTCGTCACCCCGGTGCACGTTAGCCGTTCCCTTGACCACCACCCAGTGCTCGGCCCGATGATGGTGTTTCTGCAGGGACAGCGACGCGCCGGGATTGACGGTGATGCGCTTGACCTGGAAGCGGGCACCGGAAGCAACGCCTTCATACGTACCCCAGGGACGGTGGACCTTTTTATGGAACCGGTGCTCAGACCGGCCCTGGGCCTTGACCTGGGCAACCAGC
>JAWVWU010000355.1:0-3352 GCA_033723595.1 Marinobacter sp.
AGAACCAGGCACCCTGGAAAACCCGCACCAAAGGCAGGGGCTGACATGGCGACGCGCGCCCCGTTCAAATTTGCCGGTGCTGAAATCAAGGCCGGAACCCGACAGACCGTGGAAGTGCCGGTCGCCAAGCTTTACACCCACACGCCGTTGCATATCCCGGTGGAAGTCGTTCATGGTCGTCGCGAAGGGCCGGTACTGCTGGTCTGTGCAGCCATTCACGGGGATGAAATCAACGGGGTTGAGATCATCCGGCGGGTGTTGCGTAATGCCTCGCTACGACACCTCCGGGGCACGTTGATCGCGGTGCCCATCGTCAATATCTTCGGGTTTGTGCAGCGCACGCGTTACCTGCCTGACCGGCGGGACCTGAACCGCTGTTTCCCCGGCTCTGAAACCGGCTCGCTCGGGGGGCGTATTGCCTACCTGTTCCGGACGCTGATCATGGAAAGCGCCACCCACATCATTGACCTTCACACCGGCGCGATTCACCGGTTCAATCTGCCGCAAATACGGGCTGAGCTGAAAAACCCGGAAACCGCCCGCATGGCAGAAGCCTTCGGTGCGCCCATCATTATCAACGCCAGCCTGCGTGAGGGGACGCTGCGGGAATACGCCGACTCCCTGAATATACCGGTGGTAACCTTCGAAGGCGGTGAGGCACTGCGGTTCGACGATGTGGTGATCTCCAGTGGTGTGCGCGGTGTGAACCGGGTGATGCGGGCACTGGAAATGCTGCCGGCCAAGGCCGGTCGCGCCAAGCCCCGGAACCGCTCCGAGATTGCGGCCAGTTCGGTCTGGGCCCGGGCCGACATTGACGGCATCATGCGTCCGATAGCCCGGCTGGGACAGCGTGTCCGCAAAGGCCAGAAACTGGCCGTGGTGGCCGACCCCTTTGGCGAGACCGAAACGGCGATCACCTCGCCGGTTTCCGGGATCGTGATTGGCATGAACAACCTGCCACTGGTGAACGAGGGCGAGGCGATCTATCACGTGGCCCGGTTCGATGAGCTGGCCGAGGCGGAAAAGGCGATGGACTATTTCCGCTCGTCCCTCGATACCGATTCCACCGCCGAGGCCGTGATGCCGGTGCATCCCTGGGATGACCGGCAGAAGTAGCCCGTCTCACCGCCGCCTCAAAGACAGACACAGGGTTAACGCATGATCTGGGAGCAGACCACCGTAACGCTGAAACCCCGTTCGCGGGGGTTTCATCTGATCACCGATGACATACTCCGTCAGGGCCCGGATCTGTCCGGATGCGGGGTGGGTCTGCTGCACCTGTTCATTCAGCATACCTCGGCGTCGCTGTGTCTCACCGAAAATGCCGATCCGGACGTGCGAGGCGATCTGGAGCGCCACTTTAATATCATGGTGCCCGAGCAGGCACCGCATTATGAGCACGTGGCGGAGGGGCCGGACGATATGCCGGCTCACGTCAAGAATGTGCTGCTCGGAAGCTCGCTCGTCATTCCGGTCACCCGCGGCCGTCCTGCCCTGGGAACCTGGCAGGGAATCTGTCTGTGCGAACACCGTGACCGGGCAGGCGCCCGACACATTGTGGCAACGCTTCAGGGCCGGGCGGGCGTTTGATGACACGCCTGACCGCGAGGCTGAAGCAGGCGGCCCGGCGGTTGAAACGCGATGCGGTGACCGTGTATTTCCTGGCAAGGGATCCGCAAACGCCCTGGCCGTTGCGTATACTGGCCCTGATCATTGCGGCCTATGCGCTGAGCCCGGTCGATCTGATTCCGGACTTTATACCCGTTCTGGGTTTTCTCGACGACGTGCTGCTGTTACCGCTGGTAATTTGGCTGGTCCTTCGGCTCTCGCCCCCTGACGTGATCAAGGCAAGCCGGTCGCGGGCGGATGCGGCGCTCGAGAAACCGGTCAGCCGCGTAGCGATGGTGGTTGTTGTCTTGATCTGGCTGGTTGTGGCCCTGTGGCTGACTGACTGGCTGGTCGCTCAGATGGGGCACTGAGCCAGCCGAACCGGTTGACCGGGCCCCGCTGGTTCGGGGTGTGGCGCAGTCGCGTGTGTCGATGCCGCAGAGAGGGCATACTGGACGTTCCATTCGTGACACAGATTGTTGAGGACCTGGCTTGTGACAAACATCGATAAAGCAGCTCCGGTACTGGTAACCGGCGCCACCGGCTATGTAGCGGGTTGGCTGGTCAAACGTCTGCTGGATGAGGGCCTGACCGTCCACGCCGCGGTACGTGATCCTGACGCGGCGAACAAGCTGGCGCATCTGAACCGGCTGGCGGCTGATGCGCCCGGCACGATCCGGTTTTTCCGGGCGGATCTTCTGGAGCCCGGGTCCTACGCTGAGGCCATGGCCGGCTGTGAGCTGGTCTACCACACCGCATCGCCCTTCACCGTCGACGTCACGGACCCGCAGAAAGAACTGGTTGATCCGGCTTTGCTGGGCACCCGCAACGTGCTGGAGCAGGCCAACAAAACCCCGACTGTAAAGCGGGTGGTCGTCACCAGCAGTTGCGCGGCGATCTATGGCGACAATGCCGATCTGAAGAACACGGCCGGCGGTGTGTTCACCGAAGCGGACTGGAATACCACGTCGTCGCTGTCCCACCAGCCATACTCGTATTCCAAAACCGTGGCCGAGAGGGAGGCGTGGTCAATCGCCGGCAAACAGTCCCGGTGGGATCTGGTGACGGTCAATCCGTCGCTGGTCATCGGGCCCGGTACCAATCCCTATGCGACCTCTGAGAGCTTCAACCTGATCCGGCAGATGGGTGATGGCACCTTCCGCACCGGCGTGCCGCGTTGGGGCATGGGCGCGGTGGATGTGCGGGACCTGGCGGAGGCCCACTTTCGGGCCGGGTATACGCCGGAGGCCCGGGGTCGATACATCGTATCTGGCCACAACACCGACTTCCCGGGCCTGGCAGCGACCCTGAGGGACGCTTACGGGGATCGCTACCCGATTCCGCGTGGGGTGCTGCCCAAATGGCTGGTGTGGCTGGTGGGTCCGTTGGCCAACAAGGCCATGACCCGCACGATGGTCGCGCGCAATGCCGGCTTGCCGTGGCGGGCAGACAACAGCAAAGGCGTGCGTGAGCTGGGGCTGAGATACCGTCCGCTCAAGGAATCCATGGAGAACTTTTTCCAACAGCTGATTGATTACGAGCTGATACCAACACCGAAGAAGCGCTGACGAATGGCCGGCCTGCCTGCCCCGGCGGGTTCGCGGGTCGGTTACAATCCGCCATAGATGATGATCAGCAGCGCCACGACTGTCAGCGCCAGTGTAAACGACACCCCTTTCCAGAAGGCCACTGGACTTCGTTCTGCCAGCGGTGGCCGGGTCCGGTTCAGGAATGCCTGACTGGG
>JAWVWU010000356.1:0-3346 GCA_033723595.1 Marinobacter sp.
ATATGTGATCATTGATCAGACCGAGGCGATGACAACGATCGATATCAACACCGGCGCCTTTGTCGGTCACCGGAATCTGGAAGAAACCATTTTCAAGACCAACCTGGAAGCGGCCAGGGCGATCAGCCGGCAACTGCGTTTGCGCAATCTGGGTGGCATCATCATCATCGACTTTATCGACATGGAAGATCCGGAGCACCAGAGACAGGTGCACCGCATGCTGGAGAAAATGCTCGAGCGGGATCATGCCAAAACCAAGATAACCGGCGTGTCCGAACTGGGCCTGGTGGAAATGACCCGCAAGCGGACCACCGAGAGTCTGGGGCAGATTCTCTGCGAGCCCTGCCCGATCTGCGACGGTCGCGGCTTCCTCAAGACCAGCGAAACCGTGTGTTACGAAGTCTTCCGGGAAATCCTGCGGGTGAACCGGGTCTACGATGCTGAGAGCTATCTGGTGATGGCGTCCCAGAGCGTTGTGGACCGGCTGCTGGATGAAGAATCGGACAACGTGGCTGACCTGGAAACCTTCATCGGCAAATCGATCCGGTTCCAGGTAGAGGCGTTGTACAGCCAGGAACAGTATGATGTGGTATTACTGTAATGTACGGCCCGGTTAGTTCGATGACCTGATGCGTGACGCTGGCTACGCTGATCTGGAGTTGCCATCCTGAATGTCTATGCCCAACGCTGAACCGTCAGCCAGAAGTCTGCCGTTCCGGGCGGTAAAACGCCTGACCAGTCTGATCTGGTGGTTGGTGCTGGTGCTTCTGGTTTTGCTCGCGGTGTACGTGGGACTGGGGCACCAGATGACCCGGTCGATCGACGACTACCGGGCCCAACTGGAGCAGAGCCTGTCCCGGGAACTCGGGCAGACCGTTAAGATCGATCACCTTGCAGCCCGTTGGCGCTGGCTTGATCCCATCGTTGAGGCGAGCGGCGTCACCGTGCGTTCACCTGCCCACCCGGATGACCCGGATATTACCCTTCAGCATCTGCGCATTCGGCTGGACACCCTCAGATCCCTCCTCAACGTTCGCCTGATTCTCAAGGACTTTGAAGCAGACGGGCTTGACCTCACCCTGACCGCGACAGAGCAGGGCCGCCTGCAGGTCGGAAAGCTGGTTATTCCGCTGCGCACCGAGCCGTCGGCCTGGTTCGAACAGCTCAGCGCATGGGTGTATGAACCGCATATCCGCATAACTCGGGTGAACCTTGACTTTGCAGCCAGCGGTCAGCCCCCGCAATCGGTGGATATTCCTCAATTGGACCTGGTCTATGACCAGGGCGTTGTTCGGGCCAGTGGTCGGGCGATGCAGGCGGGCACGACCCGGCAGATAGCCAGTTTCAATCTGAAAGGCAGCCACTTTTTCCAGACCGGCTTTGACGGTCAGCTCTATGTAAAGGTGGACTCCGGGCGGCTGTTCGACCGGTTTGTCGAGGGCTTCAGTTGGCAGCATCTGGGCATCATGGGCTTTGACCTCAGAGGAGAAGGCTGGCTGAGATTCGAAGCTGGCCGGCTGATCCGCGTCAATGCGGCCGTGGCGATTCCCTATCTGCAGGTGCGGGCCCGTAACAGTACCGTCGCACCGCTTGAAAACGTGGCAGCCCACGTCGGCTGGCAGGCAGGAACGGGGTCAAAGGCACTGGCGGATAATGGCTTCGGTGCGCTGACGCTGACGGGTCTCAGTTGGCGCTGGCTGGGGCAGACCAGTAACGAGTTTGATGTCCAGCTGACAGATTCACCGGATGGCCAGGTCATCAACGCCGATCACCTGCCTGTCGAACCGCTATGGCGTCTGGCGTCGGCGCTTCAACTTATGCCGCAGGCCGCGGCAACGGCACTCAATCACTATCAGCCAGCCGGCCAGTTGGACGATGTGCGCTTGCGTATACCCCGTGCGGGCAAACCGACCTTTGATCTGGTTGCGCGCCTGAGCGGTGTCAGCGCCGACGCCTATGGCGGCGCTCCGGGGGCCAGTGGGCTGGATGGCACGCTCATGGTCAACCCGTCGGGCGGCCAGGTGGACGTGGACGCCCAGCAGCTTCAACTGGGGTTCCCTCGCCTGTTTGACCACGCCTGGTCGCTGAACTCCCTCAAAACCCGCGTCAACTGGCGTGTTTCGGATCAGGCCGTTCGCGTCTTTTCAGACCAGATTGACATGGTTTATCAGGACAAGACCCGCATCAGCGGGGCGTTCGACCTCGCACTCGAGAGCGCTGGCGATGACACCCTCGGACTCACCGTGCGGGTGCGCGACGGCGATGCCGGCATGTTGTCCGGGTTTGTCCCGGTACATGCGGTCGGCAATGATCTCTACCAGTGGCTCACCACCCGCATTCCGACGGCAACGATCGATCAGGGCGTCTATTTTGGCCATGGCCGCATTGGTCATGCCGCGCCACCAGGCTCCTTCAGCTCGTCCATGCAATACCAATTCAGCGGCGCGACCGTCCGCTATGACGACCATTGGCCGGCGGTGACCGACGCTTCGGGCCTGGTGGCCGTTCACAACCGCAACGCCCGAGTCCATCTGGACGAGGGCAAAACCGGCGGTATCGCGCTTGCACCGACCGATGTCACAGTCACGCCGGAGGCGGACAGTTCGGTCGTGGCGATCAAAACAGCGGCAACGTTTGACGGGGCTTCGATCAACCAGTGGATGAAAGATACGCCGCTGGCCAACCTGGCAGGGCCCGCCGGGCAGTCAGTGCAGTTCGGCGGCCAGTATCGGCTGGATCTGGGTTTGACCGTGCCCCTGGCGCCGGCCAGGTCCGTGGGTGTGGATGCCGTTCTCGACACGAACGATGCCGCGGTGCACTATCCGTCGGCGGACCTGAGCTGGACCGGAATCGCCGGTAAACTCGCTTACAGCAGTGCACAAGGTTTCACCGATGACACCTTGACGGCGCAGTTCATGGATCAACCGGTCAAAGTCCGGTTTGCAACCACCGGGTCGGGTAAGCGCCTGCAACTGACCCAGACCGGCAACATGCCCGTGAAGCGGGCATTCGCCAGGGCCGGTCTGGACGATCCGGCCCGCGCCGGTGTAACCGGGGCCTTCGATTACCAGGTGCAGTTGGCGGTTTCGCCTGATACGGCGTCAACGCTGACGTTTACCAGTGGACTCACGGGACTCGCAGTCGACTGGCCGGCTCCGCTGGGCAAATCACCCGGTGAGACCACCCCCCTGAACGCCAGACTGGACTGGTCCGGAGACGGCCGGGTTGACCTGACCGGTCAGTGGCGTCATCGTCTGTCGCTTCGCGCACGCTGGGTCAAGGCTGCCTTCGAGCGTGGTCAACTGGCGCTCAATGCGGACGCGACGGCGTTGCCCGAACATCCCGG
>JAWVWU010000357.1:0-3337 GCA_033723595.1 Marinobacter sp.
CCGCGATCCGGACCCTGCACGTTTTCGAGGAGCCGGTCGTCACCCCCGGCGAGGGCGCCAATTCCGATTTTGCCCGACGTCTGCAGGGCATGATCGGCCGGTCCTGGAAACCCGGTGCCGGTTCGACCTCCGACCGTCCGGGCGGAGGCACGGCATGACTCCGGTGGCTCGCCGTCGTTTTGCCGTTGCCGCCGGACTGGGCCTGTTGCTGGTGACGCCGGCAGTCTGGGCAGCGAATCAGGGCATACCGGCTATTCCCGCGTTCAGCATCACGCCGGGCCAGAACGGCGGCACTCAGGAGTATTCGGTCACGCTCCAGATCCTGGTGCTGATGACCGCGCTGACGTTCCTGCCGGCGATGCTGATGATGATGACGTCGTTCACCCGCATCATGGTGGTGTTTGCGATTCTGCGGCAGGCTCTGGGGCTGCAGTCCACGCCGTCCAACCAGATTCTGCTTGGCCTGACCCTGTTCCTGACCATCTTTATCATGAAGCCGGTGTTTGAAGAGGCCAACCGGGTAGCCCTGCAGCCATACCTGCAGGAAAAGGTCACGTCCGTGGAAGCGGTGGAGCTGGCCAGCCAGCCGTTCCGCAAGTTCATGATGGCCCAGACCCGGGAAGACGACCTGGCGTTGTTCATGCGTATTTCCGACGTCAAGTACAATTCACCCGACGAGGTATCGTTCTGGGTACTGATGCCGGCATTCGTGACCAGCGAGCTCAAAACCGCGTTCCAGATCGGTTTTATCCTGTTCATCCCGTTTCTGATCATCGACATGGTGGTGGCCAGTGTATTGATGGCCATGGGTATGATGATGCTGTCGCCGATCATCATATCGCTGCCATTCAAGATCATGTTGTTCGTGCTGGTTGACGGCTGGTCCCTGGTAATGGGCACGCTCGCCGCCAGCTATGGTATCTGAGCCGTCCGCCGCGGAGAGCCTCCGGGGCGGCAACAAGGAGGGGCAACCATGACGCCCGAAACCGTTGTCGATATTATGCGTGAAGCGCTGTGGATGATTGTGCTGCTCTCCGGCGTCATCATCGGTCCCGGCCTGGTGGTGGGCCTGGTGGTCAGCACCTTTCAGGCCGCGACCCAGATCAACGAGCAGACCCTGAGTTTCCTGCCGAGGCTGATGGTGACGCTGCTGGTGATCATCTACGCCGGCCCCTGGATGCTGGGGCAACTGACCGATCACGCCACCCGGCTGATCTCCAGCATTCCTTACCTGATCGGCTGAGGGCCGCAGATGCCGACCGAAATCGGTGCCGACGTCATTGGCCAGTGGGTCGGGTCGCACCTGTGGCCGCTGTTTCGCATCGCCAGTTTCATGATGGTCATACCGGTGTTCGGCACCCAGTTGGTGCCAGCGCGGGTGCGACTGGGGCTGGCGCTGTTGATGACCATTCTGGTTGTGCCCATGCTGGGTGATGTACCGCAGGTGGACGCCCTGAGTGCCGACGCGGTGATCATCACCCTGCAACAGATACTGATCGGGGCCGGCATGGGATTCGCGCTGACGGCCCTGTTTCAGCTGTTCGTGGTGACCGGACAGATGATCGCCATGCAGATGGGCCTGGGCTTCGCGTCCATGGTCGATCCCGCCAACGGCGTCAATGTGCCGGTCCTGTCCCAGATCTACACGATTTCCGTCACCCTGATGTACCTGGCTATGAACGGTCATCTGGTGGCCTTCGATGTGTTCATCGAGAGCTTCCGCACCCTGCCGATTGGCCTGGCCGGCCTCGGACAGGCCGGCGTCTGGGCACTGGCTCACCGGATCAGCTGGATGTTTGTCTCGGCCATGTTATTGGCGCTGCCGGCGGTGACCGCGGTGCTGATCGTCAATATCTCGTTCGGCGTCATGACCCGCGCGGCCCCGCAAATGAATATCTTTGCGCTCGGTTTTCCGATTGGTCTGATTTTCGGACTCTTTGCAATCTGGGTGTTGCAGTCTGACTTCCTGCCGCATTTCCAGACATATTCCGAGGAAACGTTCCAGTTCATGCGACAGCTTGAGAGTCCGCCCTGATGGCTGAAGAAAACGACAACAGTCAGGAAAAAACCGAAGAGGCCACCCCCCGACGATTGGAAAAATCGCGGGAGGAGGGCCAGACCGCGCGCTCGAAAGAGCTGGCGACCATGGCCGTGCTGCTGGCGGGCGCGGGTGGTTTGCTGATGTTTGGAGGCAGTCTCGGGGCGTCGCTTGAACAGATCATGCGTGGCAACTTTGTGCTGGAGCGGGCGGAACTGTTCGATACCCGACAGATGAGCCTGCATCTGCTGGATTCTGCCTGGACGGCTGCCAGCGGACTGGCGCCGATTATGCTGATTCTGTTCGTGGCCGCCATCATCGGCCCTATCGGTATTGGCGGATTGCTGTTCAGTGGCAAGGCCATTGCGCCGAAACTGGAACGCATGGATCCGCTCAAGGGACTCAAACGCATGTTCTCCCTGCGGTCACTGATTGAACTGGTCAAGGCTGTTGCCAAAGTGGCGCTGGTGATGATGATCGCGATCATGATTCTCAATCTGCGGGTCACTGATCTGCTCAGGATCGCCGAAGAGCCTGCCATACCGGCCATGACCCACGTCCTGTGGACCCTGGGGTGGAGCTTCTTTCTGCTGGCCTGTGCCACCATCATCATCGCGATGATCGACGTCCCCTTCCAGATCTACGACCACCAGAAAAAGCTGCGGATGACCAAACAGGAAGTCAAGGACGAGTACAAGGACACCGAGGGCAAGCCCGAGGTGAAGGGTCGCATTCGCCAGTTGCAGCGGGAAATGGCGCAGCGGCGAATGATGCAGGACGTGCCCGGCGCGGACGTGGTGATCACCAACCCGACCCACTATGCGGTCGCCCTGAAGTACGATCAGAAAACCATGGCGGCGCCGGTTGTCGTGGCCAAAGGCGCCGACACCATGGCCTTCAAGATCATGGAGGTGGCGCGGGAGAACAAGGTGGATATCCTGCGCACACCGCCACTGACACGAGCGGTCTATCACAACACCGAGATTGGCGGGGAGATACCTGACGGGCTGTATATGGCGATTGCCCAGGTGCTGGCCTATCTGTTTCAGTTACGCCGCTTCCGGCGGGGGCAGGGGCCCAGACCGGACATGCCGAAATTCCCGATTCCGGGCGATCTGCGCCGGGATGCCTGAGGGTGTGACCCGCGCGGCCTGATCAGACCGCGCGGGCGAGCGTCCATGCTGTTGATTTAGAACGATTCCTCGAGTGACGTATCGCCCCAGGCCACCTTGTTGCCCGGCAATACCAGATTCAGCAGTATGGCTACCAGGGCGCACAGGGCGATGCCCTCAATCTGCC
>JAWVWU010000358.1:0-3332 GCA_033723595.1 Marinobacter sp.
CGCCGGCACCTCGGGCAGGTTCCGGGCCCAGGTCGCAAGCTGCGTGGCCGCTTTGACCCGGGCGGCGACATAGCAGCCCTGGCCATCACCACGATCGCGGTTGCCACCGCGGGCTCCGTGGCAGCGCTTGGATTTGAAGTGAGCTGCCACCACCCTGACGGCGTCAGAGCCGGTCACCGTGCGAAACGCCTGAGCCAGTGGCGGCCGGCTACCGCGGGCGAAGGGTGCGTTGGTCACACGTTGGGGCCGCCCGACCGGCTGGACGGTCGTCTGGTTGTAGACCATGGCCACGCGAATAGCGTCGTGACCGTCACCACCGTCGGGCTGCACAAAGCGCCAGGACTTGCCCAGAGCATGAGTCATGTCCGCCAGGCTGCTCCGGCTACCATAGCCGTCGTTTTCCAGTTCCACCAGCACAAGGATGTCTGCCCGCAGCGCCGACAGCGTGGCAATCAGGCGCGCTTTCTGGCGAGCATACGCACTGGCCGTGCGCGCCCCCCGGGCCGTCGGAAAACCGCCCCCCTGGCCATCGCCGTTGAACAGGTTTTCAAGGTTCAGGGCCGCGATCCGGACATTGGCAGCCCCGGGCCGGTCGGGCGCAGGCTTGCGGGGGTTGAGGGCGCTGAATACGGGCGCCTGCCTGGGTTGCAGGTGCCAGTTGCCATAACGCCAGTCGAGAATGGCGTCCGGTGTGGTCACCTGGTCACCGGCACGAACTGTGCGCGGGCCACCGGGTCCGCCGGCAGGATAGGGCAACGGGGTCGGGCCCACGATGCGTTTGCCGTCGTCCAGTTCCAGGGTTGCGGTATCCGGATCACGGGCGGTTGGCGCCGGTGGCCGTTGCTGAGTGCGCACGTAGAGGTCGTGGCTGGCGAGGGTCAGGCTGCCATATCGGGCCAATCGGGAGCTGTCGACGACCGTTAACGGGCGAGCCAGGCTGACTCGCATGGCTTCGAGGTGCTCAGGCTTCTGGCCGGCCGGCCATGGCAGGGAGATGCGACGGGCCGCTGGCAAGGCTGCCTTGCCACAGTCATGCAGCTCGCCGGTGTGGGTCAGCTCGGTGAGCCCGTGATACTCCTGCACCTGGCCACTGACCCGCAGGCGGTGCCCGACCGCGCCAACGGCGGACCGGGTGTAGACGAACAGGGCCTCGGAGGTGCGGGGATCCTGGTCAGTTTCGGCATCGGCCTGTTGCAGGTACACACCCCGGAAGCCCTCTTTGCCACGACTGTCCAGGGTGACAATGCCTTCGACGGTGACCCGTTGTCCGTCAAGTGGCGAGGCATCGCCGGCGCCCTGAACCTGGGAGATCGGCGTCACGGGTTGACCACAGGCACCGCCCGCCAGAGCGGGCGCCGCGCAGATCAACAGACACAGCAGAGACAACAGGCGCATGTGAGCGAGCTTCGGTCAGGAGGATAAACGTCCGGCAATCATAGCAGTGCGTTCGGTGCCGGGCGAGACCACGGCCCGGCATCACCGACCTCTCGCTGAGGGTGCGGCGGTTCTAGACGCTTTCGGCCAGCGTCTCGCGCGGGGCCTGACGACTGCCGAGCCAGGCCTTCAGTGCGTCCCGGTTGGCCAGCTCGACCTGCTGAACCAGTGGGTCAGGGTCGGTCCCGTTGGCCCGGATACCAACCAGGGCCAGCAGATACCGAATCAGGGCCGCCCGGGTCTGTAGAGTCAGACGGCGCCCTGACATGCCAAAGTCGCTGGCGATAATTGCCTGCTGATCGGGTGTGAGCCGGCGGTCAGGCCTCAGTTCGACGGTTACCATCCGGTTCCAGAGTTCGTCCTGGTGGATGGTGTGACGGCTGCGTTCGCTCAGCATCGTCGGGGTACCCCGGAATCGGCTGAGAACGAAGTCACGAAATTCGCCCTCACGCTCACTCCAGCCGCGCAGGTGCCAACGTTGGCCGCTGTAGACGAGGGTATGCGGCTCTATGACGTGACGGGTGCCCTCCGGTCGCGACAACGAGAAGTATTCGGCTTCCAGCCGGCGGCCCTGGCGCGTGGCGGCGACGACGGTCCGTACCACCGACGGTTCGGCCATACGCTTGGGCACCGACAGCACCGTGCTGTTGGGCAGAGCGACGTCGAGTGATTCGAACGTCTGGCTGAGGGCGTCATTGCGGGCCAGCAGGTCGAGATACTCCTCTGAATGGCCCTGGGTCACCACCGGCCGGAACGCCCGGGTCGGCACATAACCTTTCAGGTGACGATCGTAGGTCAGATTGTCCGGCGCCAGCTCGCGCAGATAGGTGTTGATGTCCTTGGATGCCTGTTGACGACCAATTCCGAATCCGTGGCAGAGATGATTGGTGGTCAAACGACCTTCCCACAGAGCGATGATTTCAATGAGGCGGTAACGCAGAAGCAGGTCCCAGCGTATGGGCCATTCCGTTTTTTTCATGGCGTTGGGCTCTTCGTGTTTGCTGACTAAAATCTGACCAATCCTTGATCAGAAACGCCATATTATCAGCTTTGGTTCCCCTCGCCAGTTACGGCGCATTAATGTAAAAAATTGTTAAAAGATTCGGTGGGGTGCCCAGCATCAGCGCATTTGGGGGCGTCTCGGCAATTGCGTAATGGAGTGGTTTCGGATTTATTGCTGTAATGTCCTATCCTATAGGAACCTCAGATAAAAGCTGTCGGCGTTCCGGCGCACAGCAAGAAGTTCGTCGGCCGGCTCAGGCCTGGTCGGTTCGTTTCCTCAGTATCCCCGTTGGCACCCCGAGTCTGGAGAGCTCCGCATGACGAGTATGGTCGCATCCCTGTCTGCGCTGATTCTCAGTATTGTGTTGCTGGTGAGCGGCAATGCCTTTCTGATGACGTTACTGGGCATCAGGCTGAGCATGGATCAGGTGGATCCGGCCACCATTGGCTGGGTGCTGGTGTGTTATTCCGTCGGGTTTGTCCTGGGTACGCTCTACGTGAACCGCATTATCGGGCGGGTCGGTCACATCCGTGCCTTTGCGGCGTTTGCAGCGGTGACCGCGGTGGCCGCCTTGCTTTACCCGGTGCTTGACTTCCCGCTGGCCTGGGCGTTCCTGCGGGCACTGTCCGGATTTACCATGGCCGGGGTGCTGGTGGTGATCGAGAGCTGGTTCAGCAGTCGCGCCAGCAATGCCAACCGCGGCGCGCTGTTTGCGGTCTACCAGATTGTGTTTTTTGTGTCGGCGGCGGGCGGCCAGCTGATGATGAACTTCGGCGATCCGTCGAGTTTCACCCTGTTTACCCTGGCGGCCGTATTGCTGACTCTGGCTCTGGTCCCCCTTTCCCTCACCCGGATGGAAGCGCCGGTGATTGATACGGTCGAGCGGATGTCGTTC
>JAWVWU010000359.1:0-3321 GCA_033723595.1 Marinobacter sp.
CGTTGGCACGGGCCCGATACTGGGGATGGGCCAACAGGTGCACGTTATGGCCGCGAGCCGCCAGCGAGCGAGCCAGGTCGAGAGTGTGCTGCTCCATTCCGCCCCAGGTCTTGCCGGACGTGCCGAGCAGAAACGCAATTCGCAGCGCTTTCATCTGTGGCCCGGGTTGGATCGGTTCAGATCGATGACCTGGTCGTAAACCGCCAGTGACGCCTCGGTCTGGGCCTTCAGGTGAAACCGCTCGGGCAGTTCGATGGCATGAGCGGTCTGAGTCAAAAGTTCAGCGGCCCGCCGCGCAAATGCCGGCTGGTCATCCGCCACAACCAGACCCGCTGGAAAGCAGGCCTTAAGCGTTTCGGCCACGCCCCCCCGGTCCCAGGCGACGACCGGCGTGCCTGACGCCAGGGCTTCGGTGACGGTCCGCCCGAACGGTTCCGGTTTGGTGGACAGGTGACACACCAGGTCTGCAACCAGATACAGCTCCGCCATATCCTGGCGCTGACCGAGAAAGGTGATGTTGTTGCTCAGTCCGAGGTCGTGGACCGCCTCCGTCAGTTCCTGCATGAAATGATCCTTGCCGGCCTCCAGTCCGCCAACAAAGATCCCGTGACACCGCGGGTCCTCGCGAACGAGCATCGCCATGATGTCGAGAAACTGGCGCTGTCCTTTCCAGCGGGAAATGCGCCCCGGCATCAATACCAGTTTTTTGCCTTGCAGTCCCGGATGCTCCCGGAAGAAGGCGTTGATCCACGCTTCGTCAAGGCGGCGGTGGCGAAAGGCATCAATGTCAACGCCGCGCTGTATCACGGTCAGCCTGTCCGGATTCACGCGGTAGTTCTTGAGCACGTAATCGCGCACGCATTCCGACACAGCGATCATGTGCTGGGCGCGTGACATGATGGCGCTGTAAGGATTGACCGAGTAAAGCCCATGGAACGTCGAGACCAGGCCGGGCCGTTCGCTTTCAGCAAGCCCGTTTCGCGCCAACCAGACAATCCACGCCGGCATGCGGGAACGAACGTGGACAATATCCGGTTTCAGTGATCGTAACAGGGCCCTGACCGGGCGGATCTGGCCGAAGGAGCGCAGTGATTTGCGATGGACCGGCAGGGTGATATGGGTCGAGCCCTGGGCGATCAGTTGGGTTACGAGAGGACCGCCGCTGGACAGTACATAGGACTCATGCCCTTTTCGGGCGAGGTCGGAGGCGAACTCGACGGTTCCTCGCTCGACGCCACCGCTGTATAGCGAGGGCAGCACCTGCAATATTCTCATCGGGCGGTCCTCATCAGGTGTGTCTGGATCAGCCAGCGGGCACAGCGATCGGCTTCCCACAGGGGTGTTGTCGTGCCATGAGGGGCCGTCATGATCTCAGGGTGATCCTGCCAACGGGCGACACGTCCCTGTTCCAGCAGGATCCGGTTACCTGCGACGACACGGCTGCGCGGGTTCGGCTCGAGTTCGAGCAGACCGGTCGGGACGCCCGAGGTGGCTGCCTCATGAACCATGGAGCTGCTGTCCGGAGTGACCCAGGCCACGCGCGATGCTGAAAGGGTGTGCATCAGCCAGTGTTCGTGCGTGGTTGATGGATCGACGACAGTCACCTTGGGGCCGGCCAGGGATAACAGGCGCTGTTGCAGCTCAGGTGGCGTTCGGCGAGAGCCGGACAGTGTCCAGCGCCAGGATGGGTAGCGATCCATGAGCTGGCTGATTTGATCGAAGACGCGATGGCTGTCCCAGTGATAATGACGGGACGGTCCGCCGATCAGTACCAGCGCTTCCGGTTTGTCGGTCAGTCGGGCCAGCGGCGTCATGCTATTGACGACGCCGACGGTGGTCAGGACATGACGGTGGGCGGCGACCTTGTCGTGGGCCGGGATGAGAGCGGCATCGACCCATCCCAGCGGGAAGCCGGGCTTCATGACCACCACTGTGCGGGCGCCCCTCAGTCGGCGCAGGGCCAGTAGCAACCGGTGGGTGCGGGACCCGGCGGCGATGATCAGGTTCGGACGCGGCAGCGTGGGGTCCAGCGCGGGCGGCAGTCCCAGCAGCGCTCGCCAGAGCGGAACGGGGGTGAGGCTGGTGTCAATCCAGTACAGGCTGGCTCCCGCCAATACCCGCAGGCGGTTGCCAAGGCCTTTAAGCTGATTCCGGTGCCCGGGTTTGTTGTCGGTGAGCAACCAGACGACGGGTGTCCGGTCGCCGCCGGGCTTGGATTTATTCACGGGTGGCGGTCCGATAGGGGTCAGGATCATCCCGGGAGGGGCGGGTCTTGAACCGGCGATGCATCCAGAGATACTGGTCCGGGTGCTGGCGGATCTCCTGTTCGATCGCCTGGTTGGCCTGCGTGGCATCGGCCAGGTCATCCCCCGACGGGAAGTCAGACAGGGCGGGGCGGAAATAGATGTCGTAACCGGGACGGTCTTCCCGCCGGAAATGGCTGAAGGGCACGACGGCACAGCCACTGCGCTCGGCAATACGCGCGGTGGCTGTGATGCTGGCGGTCGGCACCCCGAAAAATGGCGCGAACACAATACCCTTGCGGCCGTAGTCCTGATCCGTGGCGTACCAGACTGTCCGGTTGGCGTGCAGGCGTCGCAGCAGGCCGCGCAGATCCTTGCTCGAAAGCGCCACCCCATAGCGGCGTTCCCGCGCCCTCGTCATCACCGCGTTCATCAGGGGGTTGTTGTGGTCACGTTGCATCACGTCTGCTTCGATAAACAGGGAAATCAGGCTGCCACCCAGATCGAGGGTGCTGTAGTGACCGCCCAGCAGGAGCACGCCTTTCCCCGCGGCGAGACCGCTTTCCAGGTGCTCCAGTCCATGCACCCAGGTGATCGAGCGCAACGCCTCTGGATTCCGGAACCAGGCCAGACCGATTTCCATGATGCCAATACCGTTGGAGCGGAATGCCCGGCGGACCAGGTGCTCACGATCTTGCGCTGACAGCTCGGGAAAGCAGAGGTCTATGTTGACCCGGGTAATGTGTCGACGGCGAGCAAGCAGGCGGTAGCCCAATTCGCCGATCACAGTACCAAGCCACCACTGCAGTGCCAGAGGCAGCCGCGAAAAAAGCCAGATCAACCCGATCACGCACCAGGTCGGCCACCATCTTGGGTGTTGGTAATGGCGGTAATTCAGGTCTCTCGCAGTTTTACGATGCTTGCGGCTCACAGGGTGTCAGTCGTTCCTTGTCAGTCCCGACCAGGAGGGCGGAGGATACAAAGTGTGGATTAGATTGCGATCTAAGCGGCGAGTTTAGCAGGCTGGCCGGGTTGGACAGAAGCCCCGCATGGCGCCGTCTTTATCGGGACTTGATCC
>JAWVWU010000360.1:0-3318 GCA_033723595.1 Marinobacter sp.
CTGAGCGTGCAGTCGTCGCTGGTCATGCATCCGATCCACGCATTCGGTCAGGAAGCGCTCAAAAAACGCATCCTGCCGCAGCTGGCCTCCGGCGAAAAAGTCGGCTGCTTCGGCCTGACCGAACCGAACCATGGCTCCGACCCGGCCGGCATGGAAACCCGTGCCAAAAAGGTCGACGGCGGCTATCTGGTCAGTGGCTCCAAAACCTGGATCACCAACTCGCCGATCGCGGATGTCTGCGTGGTCTGGGCCAAGCTCGACGGCAAGATTACCGGCTTTGTGATTGAGCGCGGCGCCAAGGGCCTGGAGACGCCCAAGATTGAGGGCAAGTTTTCCCTGCGCGCCTCCGAGACCGGCTCCATCTTCATGGATGAGGTGTTTGTTCCCGACGAAAACAAACTCGATGTGGAAGGCCTGAAAGGCCCGTTCAGCTGCCTGAACAAGGCCCGCTATGGCATCAGCTGGGGTTCCCTGGGTGCCGCCGAGTTCTGCTGGCACGCGGCTCGCAACTATACCCTGGAACGCAAGCAGTTTGGCCGGCCGCTGGCGGCCAATCAGCTGATCCAGAAGAAGCTGGTGGACATGCAGACTGAAATCACCCTGGGCCTGCAGGGCGCGCTGCAACTGGGCCGGATGCTGGATTCGGGGAACTACTCCACCGACGCCATTTCGCTGATGAAGCGTAACAACTGCGGCAAGGCCCTCGACATCGCCCGCGTTGCCCGGGACATGCACGGCGGTAACGGCATCGCCGACGAATACCACGTGATCCGCCACGTCATGAACCTGGAAGCGGTCAACACCTACGAGGGCACCCACGACGTCCACGCCCTGATTCTGGGCCGTGGTCAGACTGGAATTCCGGCTTTCGGGGGCTGATCGGACCCGTTGATCTGCCAAAGCAGGGCCCGTCGGTCCTGCTTTTTTTTGGCCGAACGCTGCGTGAATCCGCAGGGCTCCCGGCAACCGGAGTGGCGATTGACACAGCAGATCTGATCCGCCATGATTACCGTATTCTGCTATGCGGTATATGTTTTCGCTAAATAGCCTCAAAGCGGCCAATCGGGCACGCGCCCGACGTCACGGCCGCGCAGACACGAGGCTTGAGGTTTCCCAGAACAAACCGAGAGGTTGACCCATGAACTTGAATTACACGGCCGAAGAACTCGCCTTCCGCGACGAAGTTCGGGCCTTTCTGGACGACAAGCTGCCGGCGGACATCGCCGCCAAAGTGAAAGGCTTCCGACGCATGAGCAAGGAAGACCACCAGCGCTGGCAGAAAATCCTCAGCGCCCAGGGCTGGTACGCCACCCACTGGCCGACCGAATACGGCGGTGTGGAATGGACACCGGTACAGAAGCATATCTGGGATGAGGAATCCTGCCGCTACGGCGTGCCGCGGTCGGTTCCGTTTGGCGTCAACATGGTGGCACCGGTCATCATCCGGTTCGGCAACGAAGAGCAGAAACAGCAGTACCTGCCACGCATCCTGAGCGGTGAGGACTGGTGGTGCCAGGGTTACTCGGAACCCGGTGCCGGCTCTGACCTGGCGTCCCTGAAGACCCGCGCCGTGCGCGACGGCGATCACTACGTCGTCAACGGTCAGAAGACCTGGACCACGCTGGGCCAGCACGCCAACATGATCTTCTGTCTGGTTCGGACCAATACCGAGGTCAAGGCCCAGGAGGGCATTTCCTTCCTGCTGATCGACATGAATACCCCGGGCATTACCGTTCGACCGATCATCACCCTTGACGGTGAGCACGAAGTCAATGAAGTGTTCTTTGAAGACGTCAAGGTGCCGGTGGAAAATCGGGTCGGTGAAGAAGACAAGGGCTGGACCTACGCCAAGTATCTGCTGACCTATGAGCGTACCGGCCTGGCCGGCATCGGCCTGTCCAAAGCGGCCCTGGAGCATCTGAAAGGCGTCGCCTCACGCCGTCTGAAGAACGGCCGGCCGCTGATCGAAGACACCACATTCAGCCAGCGCATCGCGCAGATCGAGATCGACCTGATGGCCGCATCCATCAGTAACCTGCGGATCATTGCAGCGGTCGAAGGCGGCGGCATGCCCGGCGCCGAGAGTTCGATGCTGAAGGTTCGCGGTACCGAAATCCGCCAGAGCATCAACGATCTGGCCCGGCGGGCCCTGGGCCCCTACGCGCTGCCGTTCGTGGAAGAGGAAATGAGCCTGGATTACGACGGCGAGTTCCTGTCCGACAAGAATGCCGCGCCGCTGGCCGCGCAGTACTTCAATAACCGCAAGCTGTCGATCTTCGGCGGGTCCAACGAGATCCAGAAGAACATCGTCACCAAAATGATTCTTGGACTTTAAGGGAGGCGACCATGGACTTCAGACTGAATGAAGAGCAACAGATGTTGCAGGACACCGTGGCGCGTCTGGTTCGCGGTGAATACAGTTTTGAAAAGCGTCTGGAATACAGCGAAACCGAGCTGGGTTTCAGCGCTGATTTCTGGAAACAGCTGAGCGAGCTCGGCCTGACGGCGGTGCCTTTCTCCGAGGAACTCGGTGGTTTTGGCGGCAGCGGCGTGGAAGTGCAGTCGGTGATGACTGAGCTCGGCCGTGGCCTGTGCCTGGAACCCTATCTGCAATCCGTGGTTCTCGGTGGCGGCCTGATCAACCAGGCCGGCAGTGACAGCCAGAAGGATCAGTGGCTGCCCGGGGTCGCCTCCGGCGAGCTGAAAGTGGCAGTCGGACTGCAGGAGCCGCAGAGCTTCTACAACCTTAACGATGTGGTTACCCGCGCCGAGAAATCCGCCGACGGGTATGTATTAAACGGTCGCAAGGCGGTGGTGATTGGCGGTCACTGCGCCGATCTGCTGATTGTCTCTGCGCGCACCGGCGGTGACGACCGTGATGCGGCGGGCCTCAGTCTGTTTGCCATCGACCCGGGCGCCGAAGGCGTTGAGCGTCGCAGCTACCCGACCATCGACGGCTCACGGGGCTGTGATGTCTTCCTGAACAACGTCAAGGTTGGCGCCGACGCGCTGCTGGGCGAGGACGGCAAGGCCGGTGAAATCATTGAATACCAGGCCGGCCGGGCCATTGCCGCGTTGTGCGGTGAAGCCGTCGGGGCCATGGAAGAAGCCATCAAGCTGACCCTGGATTACCTCAAGACCCGTAAGCAGTTCGGCGTGCCGATCGGTAAATTCCAGGTGCTGCAACACCGCATGGTGGATATGAGCTCCGAGCTTGAGCAGGCGCGCTCCATGGCCATTCTGGCGGCCAGCGTGGCCGACAACGAACAGAGCGATGAGCGACGCCGGACGCTGGCGGCCGCCAAGAACGTGATCGGA
>JAWVWU010000361.1:0-3318 GCA_033723595.1 Marinobacter sp.
GGAAGCCCGGCCCAGTACTTCCTGCCGGCAAACGCCCTGATTACGTTGAGTAACGGTGGGCGCGTCGAGCTGGGTGATGTTGTTGCCCGTATCCCGCAGGAGAGTTCGAAGACCCGGGATATCACCGGTGGTCTGCCTCGCGTTGCGGATCTGTTCGAGGCCCGTCGTCCGAAAGAACCGTCCATCCTGGCTGAAATCAGCGGTGTGGTCTCGTTCGGCAAGGAAACCAAGGGTAAGAAGCGCCTGGTTATCACGCCCAAAGAGGGAGACGCCTACGAGGTTCTGATCCCGAAATGGCGTCAGCTCAACGTGTTTGAAGGTGAAACCGTCGAGAAGGGTGAGGTCATTTCCGATGGCCCGTCCAACCCCCATGACATCTTGCGTCTGCTGGGTGTGGTGGAATTGGCGAAGTACATCACCAATGAAATCCAGGACGTTTACCGTTTGCAGGGTGTTGTCATCAACGATAAACACATCGAGGTTATCGTTCGGCAGATGCTGCGCAAGGTAGAAATTACCTCGCCCGGCGAAACCGAATTCCTGGGCGGTGATACGGTGGAATACCACCAGTTCCTGGAAGCCAACGACAAGGCGATTGCTGCGGACCGTCAACCGGCGCGTTGCGAGCGCCTGCTGCTGGGGATTACCAAGGCGTCGCTGGCAACAGAGTCCTTCATTTCTGCAGCGTCGTTCCAGGAAACCACCCGGGTATTGACCGAGGGTGCGGTGACTGGCAAGCGCGATTACCTGCGTGGCCTGAAGGAAAACGTGGTGGTTGGTCGACTGATTCCTGCGGGGACCGGTCTGGCCTATCACAACGAGCGCCGTCGCAAGCGCGATCTGGAAGAACAGGGCGTGACTGCAGAGGACGTGGTCGAGGCATTGAGCGCAGAGCTCAATCGCTGAGACGCGACCGGAAACGGTACCCTGATGGTCAGCTCTCGGTAACTACGGATCCGTGCTGATCAAAAAGAAATCAGTCATCTTGACTGTAGAGGGACGCAGGCTTAAACTTGCGTCCCTTAAATTTTGCCCCCAGCGGGCAATTGACAATGATCCAGTTTTTTGGAGTTTGCTTACATGGCAACGATTAATCAGTTGGTACGTAAGCCTCGTAAACGCAGAGTGGCAAAAAGCGACGTTCCGGCGCTGCAAAGCTGCCCGCAGCGTCGGGGCGTTTGTACTCGCGTCTATACAACCACGCCGAAGAAGCCGAACTCAGCACTCCGTAAGGTTTGCCGTGTTCGACTGACGAATGGTTACGAGGTGTCGTCTTACATTGGTGGTGAAGGTCACAACCTTCAGGAGCACAGTGTTGTGCTGATCCGCGGCGGTCGAGTAAAGGACCTTCCGGGTGTGCGCTACCACACTGTTCGCGGAACGCTGGACACCCAGGGTGTACAGAACCGCCGGCAGGGCCGCTCCAAGTACGGTGCAAAACGACCCAAGTCCTGATGTCCCGAACGGGTGTCTTTTATCGTTGCTGTTGACGGTAAGAGTAAGGCTGAGTAGCCGATGCTATCTCAGGGGTTCCTGAAGACCTTTCAAATATAAGGGCTTATCGATGCCTAGAAGAAGAGTTGCAGCTAAGCGGGAAATCATCCCGGATCCGAAATTCAGTAGCCAACGGCTGGCCAAATTCATCAACCATGTGATGGAAAGTGGCAAGAAAGCGGTTGCCGAGCGCATTGTTTACGGCGCTCTTGATATTGTTGCTGAAAAGTCCAAAGAAGAGCCGATCGACATGTTCGAGAAGGCCCTGGAAAACATCCAGCCGATGGTCGAGGTCAAGTCTCGCCGGGTCGGCGGTGCGACCTACCAGGTGCCTGTCGAAGTACGGCCTTCTCGTCAGAACGCGCTGGCTATGCGCTGGCTCGTCGAATATTCACGGAAACGTGGTGAAAAGTCCATGGCTCAGCGCCTGGCCGGGGAAATCCTGGACGCAGCTGACAGCAAGGGCGCCGCGGTTAAGAAGCGCGAAGACGTTCATCGCATGGCAGAAGCCAACAAGGCTTTCTCTCACTTCCGTTTCTAAACAGCCGAGGTTTACACAGTGGCACGTAAGACTCCGATCAAGCGATACAGAAACATTGGTATATGCGCGCACGTTGATGCGGGCAAAACCACGACCACCGAGCGGGTCCTGTTCTACACAGGTATTTCCCACAAGATCGGTGAAGTCCACGATGGCGCCGCCACCATGGACTGGATGGAGCAGGAGCAGGAGCGGGGTATTACCATTACCTCAGCCGCGACTACCTGCTTCTGGAGTGGTATGGACAAGCAGTACCCGGAGCATCGTATCAACATCATCGATACACCGGGGCACGTAGACTTCACCATTGAAGTAGAGCGTTCACTGCGGGTGCTTGACGGCGCCGTTGTGGTGTTCTGTGGTTCGTCTGGTGTTGAGCCTCAGTCAGAGACAGTCTGGCGCCAGGCCAACAAATACGAAGTGCCGCGCATGGTGTTCGTCAACAAGATGGACCGCGCCGGTGCCAACTTCCTGCGCGTCGTTGACCAGATCAAGAAGCGTCTTGGCGCCACACCGGTGCCGATTCAGTTGCCGATCGGTGCGGAAGATGACTTCAAGGGCGTGGTTGACCTGATTCGTATGCAGGCCATCTACTGGAACGAAAACGATTCTGGTATGACCTACGACGAGACCGACATTCCCGCCGAGATGCAGGCGGAATGCGAGAAATACCGTGAGCAGATGGTCGAGGCAGCCGCCGAAGCCAACGAGACGCTCATGGAGAAATATCTCGAAGGTGGTGAGCTGACTAACGAAGAGATCAAGCAGGGGCTGCGTGCGCGCACGCTGGCCAACGAAATTGTGCTGGCTACCTGTGGTTCGGCCTTCAAGAACAAGGGCGTTCAGGCGGTTCTGGATGCGGTCATCGAGTTCCTGCCCGCGCCGGACGAGGTCAAGCCGATTCACGGTATCGTGGATGACGAGGGCACTGAGGAGACTCGCCCTGCTGACGACGATGCGCCGTTCTCGGCTCTCGCTTTCAAGATTGCGACGGACCCGTTTGTGGGTACGCTGACTTTCTTCCGGGTTTACTCAGGTAAGCTGGAGTCAGGCCAGGCGGTCTACAACTCGGTCAAGCAGAAGAAAGAGCGTGTCGGTCGTATGGTGCAGATGCACTCCAAGGACCGTCAGGAAATCAAGGAAGTGCTTGCAGGTGACATCGCGGCCGCGATCGGCCTGAAGAGTGTCACCACCGGTGATACCCTCTGTGCTGAAAATGCCAAGATCATCCTGGAGAAGATGGAGTTCCCGGAGCCGGTTATCTCGGTGGCGGTAGAGCCCAA
>JAWVWU010000362.1:0-3307 GCA_033723595.1 Marinobacter sp.
CATTGTTCAGGCGTTTGGCGCCAACAAAGACCTGAGTGGCCGGCTGGACGGCACAGGCGACGCCCTCACCGCGGGTTATTTCAACAACATGATGGACCAGTTTGGCGAACTGATCGGCAAAGTCGGGCAGCTTTCTGCTCAACTGGGTGAGAGCGCCGACGAACTGACCCGGGTCAGTGATCACACGGGTCGTATCGTCGCCGAACAGCACAGCGAGACCGACCAGGCAGCGACCGCAACGGATCAGATGAGGACCACCATTCACGAGGTGGCCCGGAATGCCCAGCAGGCCTCGGAATCCGCCAGCCGCGCCTCGGAATCCGCCACCTCCGGACGCCAGCACGCCGATCACGCGATGCAGCTCACCGATGCCACCAATGCGGCGCTCAACGATTGTTCCCGCATGGTCTCGGAGTTGGCGGAGAAGGTGAAATCCATCGGTACGTTCGTGGCGTCGATCAGCGACATCTCGGATCAGACCAACCTGCTGGCACTCAATGCCGCCATTGAAGCGGCGCGTGCGGGCGAGCATGGCCGGGGGTTTGCCGTGGTGGCAGACGAAGTCCGTAACCTGTCCCGCAGGACCCAGGAATTCACCCGGGAAATCGGCAGCACCATTGATGAGCTGACGTCGGTGTCCGAAACCACGTTCGCGGCCATCGAGATTGGTCAGGTGCGTTCCGGTGAAACCTCCGCCTCGGTCCGCAGCACCGGCGAGGCCATTCGCAGCATTGAACACGCAATTGCCAGTGTCAGTGACATGAACCATCAGATTGCGGCCGCCGCTGAACAACAGGCAACCGCCTCATCCGAGATTCATGAGGGCGTGCAGCGAGTGGTCTCCAGAAATGCCGACGTGGTTCAGGAAGCCGAGAAGACGCGGACCATGGCGCGACGTCTGGAACAGATCATCAGCGATGTTGATGGTCTGGTTGGCGATTATCAGGGTCTCAGCGCCCGGCGTTAATCTGATCCGGCGAGCAGGATCATGGAAGCCGGGTTGTCCTGAACGGGGTTTGAAAAGGGTTTGAACAGGGTTTGAAAAGGGCTGGATGAATCGTTCCCTGGCCACAGAAAAACCGGGCCACCTTTCGAGAGGTGGCCCGGTTTTTTATGATCGAGCAAGGGATCAGGCGGCGTTCTGTTTCCGCCAGGCCAGCTCGTTCTGGATGGTCGCTTTAGGCAGAAGCATACCAAAATCCAGATCAGCGACGGACTTGCCGTCCTTCAGCCGCTGCACAAAATCCGGGTTGGCGAGCGCCTTCTTGCCCACCGCCAACATGGCTTCCGGGTATGTATTGGCCAGATCCTGCACATTGGTTTCGTCAATGCTGCCGTTGATGATCAGGTCAACGCCTTCCACGCCGGCCACCACATCCGCCAGCGAATGATCGCCGGCAATGAACGGCCTGCGGCGCACATCGCCATCGGTGGTGTGAATAAAGTCCACGCCCGCATCGCGTACCGCCTCGACCAGGCGGCGGAAACCGGCTTCGCCTTCCGGTAACTGGTAATCGGGATCGGTAACGGTGACCTGGGACAGACGAATACCAAGCGGGAAATCGTCGCCAACGGTCGCTCGCACCGCCTTCACCACATCCAGAACCAGACGCATGCGGTTTTCCAGATCACCGCCATAGCGATCGTCGCGCCGATTGAAGTGCGTGCTCAGGAACTGATTCAACAGATAGCCATTGGCCGCGTGCAGTTCGATCCCGTCAAAACCTGCCGCTTTGGCGTTGGCGGCCGACTGCGCGAAGCCGTCGATCGCATTGGCAATATCGGCCTCGGTCATCGCCTCCGGCACCCGCCATGTTTTCTGATCGCCGTACAGACCCAACGGTTCGCCCTTGGGGGCAACCGGACTCGGTGCCAGGGGCTGGTCGGTATACCGGTTCGCCTGGAACTGTGCCCCGGCGTGCATCAGTTGCACGAACATCCGGCTGCCTGCCTCGTGAACCCGGTCCACGATGGTTTTCCAGCCCGCAATCTGACTCTCGTTGATGATGCCGGGCTGGTTGCCGTAGCCCTGGCTGGCCCGGTCGTCGGTGTAGGTGCCCTCGGTGATAATCAGGCCAAAACCGCCTTTGGCGTAGGCTTCGTAGTGGTCCGCCATCAACGGGTTGGGGTCGCCGTTGGCCTCCGCACTGGTACGGGTCATGGGCGCCAGGGCGAACCGGTTGGGCATATCCAGATTGGCAAAACGATTTTTCTGCATTACATCTGTCATGGTAAACACCTCATCTGTCTGTGCCATGTTGGCGCCAGATTGTCATGGTGGGGGCCGGCCGGTTAAAGCGGAGAAAATCGAAGAACGTCATCAGAATATTTGAAGAGCTCGCGCCGGGCTCGCTACGAGGGTCATCGTCGGGCAGAATGGGCGGCGCTCACTTACCGGCTGGACCTCGATCATGTCATCACAGCAAACGCGCAGCCTGTCCGGGCTCTTTGTATTTTTCGGCGCTGCCTTTGCGTTCAGCGTCACGATGATCGGCACGACCATGCCGACGCCGCTGTATCCGCTTTACCAGCAACAGTTCGGCTTCTCGGAACTGGTGATAACCATCATTTTTGCAGCCTACGCTGCCGGCGTTATTGCCGCTCTGGTCATCACCGGTCGCTGGTCCGATCAACTGGGCCGGCGCCCCCTGCTTTTCGCTGGCCTGATCTGCTCAATCATCAGTGACCTGGTGTTCTGGCACAGTGACGGGCTGACGACGATGCTGGTCGGGCGGGTGCTCTCGGGCTTATCCGCCGGCATTTTCACCGGCACCGCGACGGTGACCGTCATTGAGCTGGCACCGCCGGGCTGGCGCCAACGGGCCACGTTTTTTGCGACGGCCGCCAATATGGGCGGACTGGGTCTCGGGCCCATAGTCGCCGGCGCCCTGTCGCAATACCTTACGTCACCGCTCGTGCTGCCCTACCAGTTGCACATCGTCCTGGCGTCACTGGCGGTGATCTGCATCTGGCTGGCCCCGGAAACACGAGCAAGACCCGATCGTCCGAAACTGTCCATACAACGCCTGAGCGTGCCCCCGGAAGTGCGCAGCGTGTTTGTGCCGGCTGCCATTGCAGGCTTTGCCGGCTTCGCCGTCTGTGGTTTCTTTACCTCAATCGCGCCGGCGATGATGGGGCGGGTGCTGGGTTATGACAATCACCTGCTGATTGGCACGGTGGCCGGCAGCATTTTTCTCGCGTCTACCGTAGGTCAGTTCCTTCAAGGCAATCTGCCGGAGCGTCTTCGGTTGCATCTCGGAAGTGCCACGCTGGTCGCCGGGGTCGTTCCGGTTGCGCTCGGCATCGG
>JAWVWU010000363.1:0-3288 GCA_033723595.1 Marinobacter sp.
AAGTCCTGCGCCGCTTCCTGATCCCGGATATCATCCTCGATTTCCCAGAGAGCCTCATTAACCGCCTTTAGCTGCTCCCGTGACTGCCTGATCGCCGTCTGGTCAGGTACCGCGGCGTCCCAAACAGAGCTCAACTCCTCGAGCTCACGGCGTACATTGGCAACCTTGGCCGGATCCGCGATACGTTCCGACTTGATTTCCAGAATGGTGATTTTGTCGAGCACTTCCCCGAACGATACGGGAACATGGATGACGTCGGCCATGGCGATCTCGCTTGGACTGTTGCAGTGGGTCTTCATGAGCCGACCGGAGAGGCGCGCACTTCACGCTCCAACTCCGGTCGGCACCGGCGGGTCAGGCGCGGACCGGGCTCAGCCAGGCAGAATGCTGTTCCAGCTTGCCCTTGACCGCATCGAAATAGAGGCTTTGCAGCTTTTCGGTCAGCGGACCACGCTTGCCTGCACCGATCACCCGGCCGTCCAACTCCCGGATCGGCAGCACTTCCGCAGCGGTTCCGGTGAAAAAGGCCTCATCCGAAATGTAGACTTCGTCACGGGTGATGCGTCGCTCCTTGACCGGAACGTTCAACTCTTTGCAGAAATCAAGAATGGTCTGACGGGTGATGCCTTCCAGGCAGGAAGTCAGTTCCGGGGTATGCAATACGCCATCCCGGTAAATGAAGATGTTCTCACCCGACCCTTCGGCGACGTACCCCTCGTTGTCCAGCAGGAGAGCTTCTTCAGCGCCACCGGCAATCGCCTCGTTCAACGCCAGCATGGAGTTGATGTAGTTGCCGTTGGCTTTGGCCTTGCACATGGTGATGTTGACATGGTGCCGCGTGTAGGACGACGTGCGCACTTTGATGCCCAGCTCTTTGGCTTCGGGCGACATGTAGGACGGCCAGCTCCATGCTGCCACCATCAGGTGAACCTTCAGGTTGTCCGCCCGCAGGCCCATGCCTTCGGAGCCCAGAAACACCATCGGACGGATGTAGGCCTCATCCAGATTGTTTTCGCGCACCGCTTTGAGCTGCGCCTCATTAACCTGATCCTTGGTGAACGGCATCTTCATGTTAAGAATGTGCGCCGAACGGAACAGCCGGTCGGTATGATCCTGCAGACGGAAAATTGCCGGGCCCTGTTCGGTGTTGTACGCGCGTACCCCTTCAAAACAGCCCAAACCGTAATGCAGTGTATGGGTTAGTACATGAACCTTGGCATCGCGCCAGGGAACCATTTCACCATCCAGCCAGATCAGGCCGTCACGATCCGCCATCGACATTAGTTCTGCTCCTCAAAGGGACGTTCGGGAAAACCGGCATTCTAGCAGGAAATTTCGCCCGTACGAAGGCCGTCAATCGGGCTACGTCATCATCACCCGCGCCCACATCTGACTGATAAAATCCCGTTCCTCCGGAAACGCTCCGGGATCAACCTGACTGTTGAGGTTCTGAAGCGCGCGGCGATGAATGGTTGAGCGCAGAGTGATGTAGGCATCTCGTAATTTTTCGGTATCTTCGACCGGCAGGATGCCGACCTGACCTAACGCTTCCAGTTGCCGGATATTGTCGGACCACTGGGTCAACTCCGGATGACTGGCGGCATGAACCAGCATCAGGTACTGCACCATGAATTCAATATCGATAATACCGCCCTGGTCCTGCTTGACGTGAAACACATCGGGAGACTTGCGCTCTGACTGTGGCGTGCCCAGGTTCTCACGCATTTTCTCCCGCATGGAGACCACCTCCTTACGGACCTCACTGGCGTCTCGGGCGCGACACAGCACATCATGCCGCAGCTTCTCGAACGCCTCCTGTGTTGCGGGACACCCGGCCACCGCTCGCGCCCGCGCAAGCGCCTGATGCTCCCATGTCCAGGCGTCGTTCTGCTGATATTTTTCAAAGGCCGACAGCGTGCTGACCAGAAGTCCGGAGTTGCCCGAGGGCCGCAACCTGAGGTCCACCTCGTACAGTTGCCCGGACGGAGTCTGGGTGCTGAGAATATGGACAATCCGCTGCCCCATGCGGGTAAAGAAAACCGCGTTATCAATCGGCTTGGGGCCATCGGTCGATTGTTGCGGATCGGCGCTTTGCAGGAAGACCAGGTCAAGATCCGATGTGTAACCCAGCTCTATGCCGCCGAGTTTACCGTAACCAACGATGGCAAAATCCATCTCACAGGGCGCACCGTCGGCGCGTCGGGGGTAGCCATGCCGGCTCACCAGATTGGCAAAGGCGACTGCCACTACGTGATCCAGAACGACCTCGGCGATCCAGGTCAGATAATCACTCACCTTCATCAGGGGCAATGTCCCCCGAAGCTCTGATGCGGCCACTCGCAGAACATGCGCCTTCTTGAAGTGCCGCAGGGACTCCATTTGCTCTTCAAGGTCCTCATAGGGAATCCTCAGCATCTGCTGACGCAGGTCATCCTGTAACTGCTGCTTCGACGGTGGATGGTAGAGGCTTTCGGCATTCAGCAATTCATCCAGCAACAGCGGTGTCTCCGCCAGTTGGCTGGCAATCCAGGGACTCTCACTACACAGCTTCACCAGTTGCGCCCGGGCCCCGGGATTTTCCATCAGCAGGACCAGATAAGCGGTTCGTCTGAGCACGGCTTCTACGAGGCTGAGCACGCGTGCCAGCGTTTCGGAAGGATTCGGTACGTGCGTGAGAGCTTCGAGCAGGACCGGCATGAACTGGTTCAGCCGCTGGCGCCCCTGGGTCTGCATGGTTTCCAGTGCCCGGCTACCGCGAAGCTCACCCAGCCGCTGAACGCTGTCTTCGGGCGCCTCGAACCCTTTATCGGTTAACCACGCCCGGGCGGCCGGATCATCCAGTTCGCCTAACCAGATCTCCTGCCAGCCATCGGCCAGTGAGTCCGTGCTGTCGTCCTCGTCCTCCATGGCAATGATATCGGCAAAATGACGGGCAACGCGCTCGCGATGGGCAGCCAGTTGCGTCATGCAAGCCGGCCAGTCCTCAAATCCCATGATCAGAGCCACACGGGCGCAAGTGACATCGTCGTCCGGCAAAAGCTGGGTCTGACGATCGCCAATCCCCTGCAGCGCATGTTCGAGATTGCGCAGAAACACGTACGCGGCGCGCAGCTCTGACACCACGACCGAAGGCAGCAACTCCAGGGCCTCCAGAGCCGGCAGGATGGCCAGTAGCTCCCGTTGCTGGAGTTCGCGATCACGGCCACCGCGAATCAGCTGGAAGGCTTGAACCACGAATTCAATTTCCCGGATTCCACCGCTACCGAGCTTGATATTATTTTCCAGGCC
>JAWVWU010000364.1:0-3283 GCA_033723595.1 Marinobacter sp.
ATCCGGCGCAGACTCTGGGTTGCTTGTTGGTCAATTCATTGGCAAGCGCGGCCGGCATCTCCGGCTTGACTGAGGGCACGCGTTGACAGCGCATCGCTGTTCGGACAGACCCGACGATCGGCGGACCAGTCCAGGCACTCACGAACCTGGACACATATCGGGGCACCAGACTGGTCGAAAACGCCGCCAAGCGCGTCATAACCAGGCACGACCGCGCTGACTGCTCTACCATCGGGACACCAAAGATACACAGACCGGCAACACAGGGTACTGGCGGGTGCGCCGGCCAGAAACGAAAAAGGGCATACCCGAAAGTATGCCCTGAATCACCACAATTTGGTCGGGACGGCAGGATTTGAACCTGCGACCCTCTGCACCCCATGCAGATGCGCTACCAGGCTGCGCTACGCCCCGAGATCGCCAGGAGTTGTCGGGGAGGTGAAACCTCCTTAACTCCGTACCAAAGAGAGATAACTCAATGGCTTAGCGGGAGCGAAGTCTACACCAGCTCCCCGTAAAAATAAACACTCGCGGGCAGCTTATTTCAATAAAGCGGTTCGTTAATGAATCGGACTGTTGAGTACGTCCAGCACCTCTTCCAGCTCGGTGATCATTTGCCGGATCAACTGCTTGTATTGAGAGGTGTCGTCCTTGATCTCATGGCTGCTGAGCTTCTGCTTGGCACCACCAATGGTGTATCCCTGGTCATACAGCAAGCTGCGAATCTGACGGATGGTGAGTACATCCGCACGCTGATAGTAGCGGCGATTACCCCGGCGCTTGACCGGAGATAACTGGGGAAACTCCTGCTCCCAGTATCTGAGAACGTGTGCCTTCACGGCGCATAGATCGGCCACCTCACCAATGGTGAAATAGCGCTTCCCCGGAATCGCAGGAAGTTCGTTATTATGACTGGGTTCCAGCATACGTCTCTACTTTTTGCTTTAGTTTTTGACCTGGGCGAAACGTAACGACACGTCGGGCGCTTATGGGAATTTCCTCGCCGGTTTTCGGGTTCCGTCCCGGGCGCTGCTTTTTGTCACGGAGATCGAAGTTTCCAAAACCGGACAACTTCACCTGCTCGTTGTGACTCAGCGCATCTCTGATCTCATCGAAAAAAGCTTCAACCATTTCCTTGGCTTCGCGTTTATTGAGGCCCAATTCCTCATACAGCCGCTCGGCCATTTCCGCCTTCGTCAAAGCCGCCATGCATCAACTCCTCAGTATTGCCCCTAACTCTTTTTTCAGCGCATCGATGACACTGTTAAAGAGAGAGACCACTTCTTCCTCATTGAGCGTCCGCTCCGTGCTCTGCCAGAACAGGCTCAATGCCAGGCTCTTGTTGCCCTCACCAACGCGTTCACCTTCGTAAACATCAAACGCCCGGAGCGCCGTCAGATGTTCTCCGGCGGCCTGCCTGACGATACGCTCGACGTCTGCAAACGTAACGCCGCTTCCGATAATAATAGCCAAATCCCGCCGAACTTCAGGGAATTTTGAAAATTCTTTGAAATTAGGCACATATCCCGAAAGGATTGGATTCAAGAATAGCTCAAACATGAGGATGACGCCATTCAGGTCGAGTTTTTTCTGTACCTGCGGGTGTAAAACCCCCAACCAGCCCACAAATTCACCGTCTTTCGTCAATCTGGCCGTCTGTCCAGGGTGCAGCGCGGGATGCTGACCCGCCTCAAACGAGACTGTAACACCCAGTAGATCGAAAAGAGCCTCCAGCTCGCCCTTGACGTCGAAGAAGTCGGTATCACGTCGACCATTTGCCCAGTTTTCAGGCACCTGGGCACCGGTCACCACACCCGCCAGCATCGGTGTCTGGCTGATATCGTCGCCCTGGCGGACAAACCGCAGACCGGTCTCAAACAGGCGGATTCTCGGCTGCTGACGGTTCTGGTTGTGCGCCAGCGTTTTCAGCAGCCCACTCCAGAGCGTGGTCCGCATGACAGACAGGTCGGATGAAATGGGGTTCGCCAGTTCAATACCGGCATTCGCTGGATCAATCAATGACTGAACCTTCGGGTCGACGAAGCTGTAGGTGATCGCCTCCTGATAGCCCCGCGAGACCAGGTAATTCTGCACCGCAGAAACCGGCCGCTTCGCCTCGGTCTGGGGACGCATGTCAAGGGAGCCAAAGGCCCTGGTGACGGGGAGGTTATTGTAGCCGTAGATGCGGCCGACCTCTTCAATCAGGTCCACCTCGATGGTGAGATCCGGTCTGAAAGTGGGCACGCGGACCCGCCAGCCATCTTTCAGCAGTTTGTCGATGTGCAGGCCCAGGCGGCCGAGAATCTCTTCAACTTCCGTCCGGTCAATGACCACTCCCAGCACATCACCGATTCGCTGTTCCCGCAGATCGATAACCGCTTCCACAGGTAAATGAGCGTCACTGGCCACTTCTACGATCTCGCCCGGCTCTCCGCCTACAATCGCCATCAGCAACGACGTTGCCCGTTCCATGGCTTCGCGGGCCAGCATGGCATCCACACCGCGCTCGAAGCGATGGGAAGCGTCGGTGTGAAGACCGTAATGGCGGGCTTTTCCGGCCAGCAAGATGGGGTCAAAGTAAGCAGCCTCCAGGACCAGGTCGCGAGTCCGGGTACTGACGCCGGAATGCTCGCCACCCATGATGCCGGCAATGGCGATGGGCTTCTGGTGATCCGCAATCACCAGTGTGTCGGCCGTCATCGATACTTCCTGACCGTCGAGCAGCATCAGCTTCTCGCCCTGCTCGGCCATGCGTACCACGATGCCACCCGAAATTTCGGCGCGATCGAACGCGTGCATGGGCTGCCCCAACTCCAGCATGACATAGTTGGTGACGTCCACCGCCGCGTCGATGGACCGGATGCCCGAGCGGCGCAGCTTTTCCTGCATCCAGAGCGGCGTCGGCGCGGACAGGTCAACGTTGCGAAGCACCCGGCCCAGGTAACGCGGACAGGCCTGCGGTGCCTGGACAGACACATCAATCGTGTCCTCATGACGAGCCGGCACCGGCTCAATGACCGGGCCCTCGGCGACCAACTGGTTCAGAACGCCCACTTCCCGGGCGATACCGCGAATCGAGAGGCAGTCAGCCCGGTTCGGCGTCAGGTCAATATCAATGGTGACATCGTTCAGTCCGAGATAATCCGCCAGGTCCGCTCCGACGGGCGCGTCGTCCGGCAATTCCATCAAACCGTCATGATTGTCAGAAAGCCCAAGCTCCGACTCGGAACACAACATGCCGTTGGACGGCTGGCCCCGTAGCTTGGCTTTGCGAATTTTGAAA